>CAUZVF010000187.1:0-7961 GCA_963582955.1 Planctomycetota bacterium | reverse complement strand
AAGATCCACGATCTATTCGCAAAAGTTCTACTACTCGAAGACGAGAATGGAACACGCATCGCGATGGTCACGACCGACTTGATCGGTATCAAACCGTTCCTGCGAGATGCCGTCGCGGCAAAGATTCAAGACAGGTACGGGATTCCGCCAGAATCATTGCTGATGAACGCATCTCACACGCATTGCGGACCTGAGTTGCGTGAAGACGTCGTCCTGCGCTACGGACTGTCGGCGGAAACCGCGGCATTCGCGCGGCAATACACGCAGCAACTCGCCGGCAAGATCGCCGACATGATTGGTCGAGCGAACGAGAATTTGGAACCCGCCAAACTGATCTACACGCACGCGCGCGCTGGCTTTGCCATGAACCGCCGCTTGCCCACCGAGAACGGGTTCATCAACAGCCCAAATCCCGACGGTCCCGTCGACCATAGTGTTCCGGTCCTGCAGGTTCACGGATTCGATCAGAAGTTCAAGGCCGTCATGTTCGGGTATTCGTGTCACAATACGACGCTCGGCATCTACAAATTCTGCGGCGATTACGCCGGATTTGCTCATCAATTCTTAGAGGAAGCTCATCCCGGCACGATCGCGATGTTCATGATGGGCTGCGGCGGTGACCAAAATCCTTATCCACGCAGCAAATTGGAATTGGCCCAGCAACACGGTCGCACTCTGGCAAACGCCGTCGACGCCGCTCTGCAAACTCGCCGAACGCGAGTCATCCATCCGCCGCTGCGGGTCGCTCTGGACGACGTCACGCTAAAGTTCGCAACACCGCCGACCAAGGAAGAACTGACCGAACGAGCCAAATCAAGCAACAAATACGAACGAAGACACGCCGAGCGACTGTTAAAGCAACTGGAAGAGAACGGCAAGATTCGAACGGAATACGATTTCCCAATGCAAGCCATTCAATTTGGCGACGACATGACGATGGTCGCGATTGCCGGAGAAGTTGTCGTCGATTATTCCATCCGCCTGAAACGCGAACTCAGCAAGTCGGCTGGATCGCAAAACAGCGATGCCGACCCAATCATCTGGATCGCCGGTTACTCGAACAACGTGTTCGGCTACTTGCCCAGCAAACGAGTCTTGTTGGAAGGCGGCTACGAGGGAGCCCGCGCGATGACCTACACATCGTTTCCCGGACCATTTGATGAATCCGTTGAAGAGCTTGTCATTCAAAAGATTCACGAACTTGTTGATCAACTGCGAGGCGAATGATTCTGTCCAAAATGATTCTGTACTTGGTTTAACAGAATCATTGCGGACAGACTCATTATTGGAATTCGAGTGCCACCGAACACTTTTTCCGGGCGAGAGTTACCAAGACTGACAAGGACCAAGAATGATCAATCTCGACGAACTCACAATGCGCGTTGGCCTGGGGCAGTTTCAGGACATTACTGAGGAACGTTTGCAGTTCATCAAGCAGTGCGGTTGTGATGACTTCCAAATGAATACGCCGAATCTGCCCGGCGAAGAACGGTGGGAATATGAAGATGTCGCGAGGCTTGTCGAGCAGGCCGAGAAGGCGGAATTGCGGCTGATGTCGATCGAGAATGTTCCGGCAAAGTTCTTCAATAAGATCATGTTGGGGCAACCGGGCCGAGAACAACAAATCGACAACATGATTTACACAATTCGCAGCATCGCGAAATCCGGTGTTCCGATTCTCGGATACGCGTTCATGCCGGGTGGAGTGTGGCGGACTTCGCGGGAGACACCGGTACGTGGTGGGGCTCTGGCAACGTCGTTCGATTACGAATTGACAACATCGATCAGCGCGGGTGACGCGACCGAGTATTCGATTTGGTCAACGGTTCAAATCGATCGCGAATACACGGAAGAAGAAATTTGGGACAACTATTGTTGGTATCTGGAACGCATCCTTCCCGTCTGCGAGGAAGTCGGACTGCGGCTGGCGTTGCATCCGGACGATCCGCCAATCGAAACACTGGCCGGAGTTGGTCGCGTATTCCGAAATTTCGACAATTTCAAACGGGCCATGGAAACTTTTGACAGTCCGATGCACGGACTCGATTTCTGCCACGGCTGCTGGTCCGAGATGCGAAGCGGTGAAGGTGTGCTCGACGCGATTCGCTGGTTCGGCGAGCGACGCAAAATCTTCTACGTCCATTTCCGCGACGTGCAGGGCTCGGTCAAGAATTTCACGGAATGTCTGCTGGGAGACGGCAACTGCGATCCCGTCGAGACCATCCGCACGCTGAAGCAAGTCGGCTTCAACGGATTCCTGATCCCTGACCACGTCCCGCGGATGGTCGATGATACTCAGTGGTGCCACCTCGCCCGCGCATGGACGGTTGGATATATCAAGGGTTTGATTGCGGCAGTCAATGTATAATGTCGAGGCTTAGTGCATCGCTTCACATGCCGGCCAGCCACGAAGTGGCAGTCGAAATCACGTTGAGAGAGATTGCGAATTGCAAGTTTGAATTCTCACTCAAGGATATAAATCCGATTGATGTCGCAGCCAGGAAGATATTTTTTGATCCGACGCGCGGCTGTCACCATTTCTCCGTCAACTTGCACATTTGCGAGATTCGTCAATCCGACAAGATGCTTAAAGCCGTCGCCACTAATTCGAGTGTTTTTCAAGTCTAGGTCCTGCAATGATGTGATCTGGCCAAGAGTTCTCAGTCCGTCATTAGTAATTTGCGTGCCTGAGAGATTCAGGTACTCAAGTGACTGAAAACCGGTTAAGTGCTTGAGCCCGCGATCAGTGACGCGCGTGCCGGAAACGGACAGACCCGCCAACGACTTCAACTTAGCCAGATTCGCGATCCCCGCATCATCGATGTCCGTGTAATCAAAATTCAAGCCGGTGAGATTCGGTGCCTTAACAAGATGAATGAGCCCGTTATTGGTGATCGCGGTTCTCGACAAACCGAGAGATCTCAGCGAATTGCTTTGACTGAGATACTTCAGACCGACATCGTCAATCCACGTCCCATTGAGATCGAGCAATTGAAGTCGAGGCAAACTAATGAGTTGTTTCATCCCATGATTGTCGATCTGTGTACGATCAAGAATCAGGAAATCAAGCCTGTGAAGTTTGGCAACGTACTTGAGTCCTTCGTTACCGATTCGTGTATCCGCTAGATTCAAGTGAGTCAGATTCTTGAGGCCGGTCACATGCTGCAAACCCGCATTCGTTATCGAGCTTTTTTTCAAACTCAGAGTATCGAGTTCAGGGAATGCGCTGAGGTGTCGCAAAATCGCATCGCTAATCGTGGCACCTGTCAGTGACAACCATTCGATTTCGTCACTTGGTTTCGGGTCGCCAGTGACAATCGACTGTCCGACCGGGAATGGCTCGTAAAAACCCGAGACGACCACACTGGCGTTGACTTCTTTAAATGCGCGGAGCCCAGCTTGCCGACGCTCGACCAATGACGGTTCTTCTATCGTACGTTCAATACCGGAAAGCCAGACTATTAGCGTCCAAGACACGACTACGATCGCCCCCAACGCCACCCACAGTATTTTGGACGAATCCGAAGCCTTGGCTTCAAGCGAATCTGACATCCCATGACTCCACAGAAATCCGCATGTGCCACGTAAGAGACAGACACTTACGGGTCTCAAGTTATTCCCATGATTTTATGGTTTGTCGTCGCCGATCTACATTCCAAACGTAATCCAACCTTGTTGGGCGGCAAGTCCCAACATGGCTCCGCCCAAGGAAATCACAGCCAGTGCGATGCCGCAGATCCATAACCATGCGGTTGTAAGTTTTCCCGGAGTTATCCGCTTGTCGACTCCGTGGTAGCGCAAGTAAATTGTGCCGAGGCCCAACACGGGATACATGGCGGCCCCCAGAATGGCGGTGGTGACGATCAACATGCCGGGCGGATTCTCGAACAGCCAGTAGGCCAGCGAATACATCGCGACGTAAAGCACGGTAAAAAACCGGATGTACCACAGACGCACGGTATAGTCCTTCGAGTCGATCAGGCCCATGACTCCCAGTGCGTCGGCCATTAATCGCGAACCGCCGGCGACGTTAGCAACCACTGTGGTGAACAAGACAAAGAATCCACCGACAACGAACAACGTCGATGCCCAGTCTCCCAGGCTTTTCGTATACATCGTGCCGAGCGTACTGAGCGTATCCAGGCCTTCCACTTTCGAACCATCTTCATGTAGGACGGCAGCGCCGAGAAAGTAAAAGCAAACCGTTCCGACCGTATAGATCACCATCGTCATCCACACGTCGGTATACATCACTCGGATCCAGCCGCGGGCACGGGCGGCCCAGGCATTGCCGGGTTGGACCGATCCAACGTTCCGTGCATATCCTTTTTCGACACACCAATAGGTATAGGCGTAAATCTCGCCAAACGCGACACCGGTGGCGACATACATCGCCATCGCCGCCACGATCACTTCACGTGTCATTGGTTTCGGTAAGTTAAATTCAAGTCCGTGTCGCACGTCATCCCAAGTAATGGCATACCCGGTCCACTGCAAGAGCGCCGTGGAGACGAGTGTCAGTAACGTAAACGTCGCGACGAGCACAACAAACGTCTTTTCAAGCGACTGGTATCGTCCTGTCAGTAGAATTGCCGCGGCGGCGACACCGGCAATAATGGCCCAGATTCGCGATCCGCTCGCGCCGAACACATCTGGCAGTGCCATTTGAATCGCTTGGCCGGCGCCGCCCAGGATGGCTCCGGCATTGACGAACGAGACCAGAACCAAAGCCAGCCACATCCACAAATACCAGTTCATTCGCGGCCGCGCATTTGCATCACCGTTTGACTGCAAATTGGAAGAATGTCTTCGATTGCGGATGACGCACGCCACGATGATCGGAACTCCCAACGCGGCAACAACGATACCGAACCGTACGAATCCCGCTCGTGGCAACTCGCCAACTTGCGTGAACGCGATCAGACCCAAAGCGCTGGAAACGAGAACCGTTGCCATCCACGGAAGAATCATCCAGACGGGACGTTGTCCCGACGGGCCCGGCAGGCGGTTAAAGACATGCAAGAACGTCTCGCCGCTGGAAATTGTATGACGCGCCAGTTCGGCTTGAATCACAACCTTGATCATGCAAGAAATCAGCACGAACCAAAGCAGAGTGAAACCGACGACAGCTCCCAGTTTGGTTGTCAGAATCAATTCGCCCGAACCAACAATCGAGCCAACCAAAATCAATCCCGGGCCGACTTGCCGCAGAGTTGCCCAGAATCCGCGTGGCGGCTCGCGAAATCCAGTGGCCGATCGGGAATACGGATCGGATTCACCGGCCTCGCGAACAGATTTTTGCTCCAGATCAGACAATTCGACACCTCAATAATGAACCGCAAAGATCAACTAAGGCGGGAACAACGGCGAGGCTCCGATAGAGTCGCTCGCTGGAGTCCACTGGTTTCAGCCTCACAGATACGAAACTACGATCGATTTTGCCATCCTTGGATGTAAAATCGTTCGAACCTCGTCGATTGATTCATGCTCTTGGTGGCAGATTGGGTTATAATCGCTTCTGTCCAGAAAGCCAGTTTCCGATTAGATACGATTCATCACCGACGAACACGATAGCCGGTCATGCACGATCACATCCAAACCACGGCGGCTCACGCGAATCGACGCTCACTTCTGAAGATGGGCAGCGTTGGTCTGTTTGGCATGCTCGGTCTGCCGGACTTTCTGAAAGCGTCGGCCGAAGCGTCCGACTCGGTTTCTGAATCGAAGATTGAAGCCGTGATCCTGCTAGAACATTACGGAGCCCCCAGCCATATCGACACTTGGGATCCCAAGCCAAACGCGCCCGACAGAATTCGTGGTGAGTTTGGGACGATTGCCACGTCGTTGCCGGGATACCGCGTGACGGACATCATGCCGCGGTTGGCAAAGTTGTGTGACCGCTTCTGCATCGTGCGTTCGATGAGTCACAAGATTTTCAATCACAATCCCGGCACGTATCAGGCGATTACGGGAAACGACAACATCCGCGACGTTGTGCAGGTCGGAGCCTCTTCGAAGGACTGGCCGGCGATCGGATCGGTTGTCGCCAAGTTTCGCGGCCCGCGGGCGGATGTCCCACCGTTCGTGTCGTTGCCGCATGTGGCTTTCGATCAGGTTTATAAATGCCCCGGCCAATGGGGAGGTTTGATTGGCAATCGGTATGACCCATTCTTCATCACACAGAATCCCAACACGCCAAACTTTCGCGTCACTGATTTCAATCTGCCGGACGGCCTGAATCCCGATCGACTGGCCGATCGCAAACGACTGTTACGCGAAGTTGATCTGCGGGCGCGGCATATCGATCAGATTGTCCAGCGTGGTGAGGTCGATACCAACTACGAACGCGCTTTCAGTCTGCTGACGAGTCCGGCCGTCAAACGCGCCTTTGATCTCAGCGACGAACCAGCCCACATCCGTGATCGCTACGGACGTCATAAGTTAGGTCAGAGTGTTCTGCTGTCTCGTCGGTTGATCGAATCGGGAGTCCGATTCGTGACGTGTTTCAGCGGATCGAGTCCGGGAGATCCGCAGGGCTGGGACACTCATGGAAACAACTTCAATCGGCTGAAAAAGAATCTGATGCCGACTGATGACCAAGCGTTTTCGGCTCTGATCGAAGACTTGGAACAGCGAGGCATGCTCGATTCAACGCTCGTCATTTGGGCGGGCGAATTCGGCCGCAAACCGCAGATTGCCGAGAAAGGGCCAACTTTCGTCGGCGCGGCGGGCCGCGACCACTGGCCGGCGTGCTACTCGATCGTCTTTGCCGGCGGCGGAGTGAAACCTGGATTCCTGTTTGGCAACTCTGACGTGTTTGCCGCGTTTCCAGGTAGCGAACCAACGACTCCTCAAGACATCGCCGCAACGATCTACTCGGCCTTGGGAATCGATCCTCACAGCACGACGATCGCAGACCAGTTCGGCCGGCAAGTCCCGTTGAGCGAAGGGCGAGTCATTCAAGAACTCTTTTCCTGATCTGGCCATGGTAACCCGTTGCGATGCTTTGTGACCTTTGCGAATCGGAAGACGCGTACAACTTCCGCCATTTAATTCCGCGCACTTTGCACAGCAACAAGTGGTTCAAGAAACGCTTCACGCGCGACGAAATGGCGAGCGGGCTCGGCATTTGTCGGCCTTGCCACCGTACGATTCACGAACTGATTCCGGAAAAGGAATTAGGCCGATACCATCACACACGCGAGAAACTGCTAGCGCATCCGTCGATCGCTCGATACATCGCGTGGAAACGAAAACGAGCCAGTTGACTGGCCGAGTCGGCGGCCGAAGCGGAGCTTCGATGTTTTGCATTCCCAAGCGGAGCTTGGGAATGAGTATGTGCTGCGGCGAGAATGTGTCGCGGCAAGAGTGTTTCTCAGCTTGCTCCCTGCGCTTCTTTTCCGTCGATCAGGCCGTTGGCGTCTTTGTCGAGCCGATGGAATTCGTCGGTCTTTCCGAGGAACTCGCGAGGGCTGATGTCGCCGTCGCGGTTGCGGTCCATCTTTCGAAACCATACCGGGCCGCCTGTCGTGCCCTGCGGATAGAATCGGACGGCTGAATTCGCCCGGAATGGCTGAGCAATTCCGGGAAATGAAGGCCGCGCACGGCTCACTGTCAGGCTCATGAAACTTGGAACTTCCGCCTCGGCCACTTCGCCGTCGTTATTGTCGTCCCACGTTTTCCATGTTTGGTCCGCGGCGTTCAATTCACGACGACTCAGCCGGCCGTCACGATTCAGGTCGAGGATTTCGAAAAGATTTCGGCCCTGGTCGTTGACGTGCATCACCGTGCGTCCGCTGGCAGCGGCCTGCTGTTCGTCGACATACGCGAGGACTTCTGTCTCGAAGATCTTGCCGTCACCATCTCGATCGAGACTATCGAAACTTTGTCGAAAATAGAAACTGCGTTGTGCCTCTTTTCGTTCGACATACCCATTCTTGTTCGCGTCGGCGCTCTTCAAT
>CAUZVF010000186.1:0-7969 GCA_963582955.1 Planctomycetota bacterium | reverse complement strand
CAGACGCGGCGGCAAAAGAAGAGCGCCACAATCTTCGACACTCCTCATGCCAGTTCCGCCCGAAAATCACAGACCACAGAGACTTTCGGGACACCCACTCGCTACGGGTCCAGGCCACAAAGTCTTCCATCGAACGCCACCAGGTTTTTACTTCGTAGTAACCCTCGGCATTGGGATCATCGACAAATTCGCCGGTTTCGTGATCAAAACGGACCGGCCGCGGGCGGTGGACTTCGTTGCGAATAAAGCCGGGCGATTTGTCGACCAGATGCACTCGATTGCGGAAACGATCTTCAAAATCGATTTCATGGCCACTGGCCACGGGAATGCAATTCGTGACGACGATCATCGAGCGTTCCTCTTTCATTCGACAAAAAATGAATATTTAAGCGTCAGTGCAAAAACACCGTGCGTTACGGACTGCTGACTCTCGTCAACAAGATCAGCCGGAATTCCATGACTTGTTTGCCGGGAATCTTGAGCGCCCGCAAACTTAGCGTGCCAACGCCCTGTTCCAGGTTGATTTTACCGAGCTTCATTGATTTGAAATCCTTGACGTACGATTCCCGACGCGGTACTCGGTCGTGTTCGCCGCCGCGGAGTGGTGGATCATGGGCTTTGGTGATCTTGCCACGCAGTCGGCTGTCGTTGAAGCTCAATTCGATCGTCGGTCCAATGTCGTCTTTCGGGCAGGCGTAATGAATCTCGACTTCGTACGTTCCGCTCGCGCCGACTTCGGCCTGCCACGTAATCTTGTCGTCTAAGCCGATCCAGTTGGTGAAGAACGAGCAATTTGGAAATCGGTTCGATCGCTTGATGTTGCCATGCACTTGGCCGTCGCGGGCGGGGATTTGCGTGTATTTGTAATCAGGATGGCCGATCAAGAAGGGGCGTTTGTTTTGCCCAAGGCCTGTGAGCAATTCTTCTTTCCAATCCTCGACGATCTTTCGAAGACGCGCCGCGACTTTGGGACGCTGTTTCGAGATGTCCTTGTATTGGCCGGGGTCGTTGGCCATGTGGTAGAGTTTGCCTTGATGGTCGAGCCGATACGTTTGCGTGCGCACGCTGACTCGGTTTCGCCAGTGTGAGAAAATCATGCGGTTTTGTAGGTTTGACGGTTCAGCGGACTCTGCTGTGAGAAGCGCCTTCAAACTGGTGCCGTCCAACGGTTTCTTGCTGGCAACATTGATGCCGGCTAAATCAGCCAATGTGGGCAGCAGGTCAATGGCCGCGCTGATTTGTTTGATCTGCGTGCCGGCTTTGATTTGCCCCGGCCAGCGAATCAGAAGCGGCGAGCGAACTCCGCCTTCGTCGGTCGATCCCTTGCGTCCTTTCATGCCACCGTTCCAGCGATATCCGTTGGGACCGTTGTCGCAGAAGTAAACGACGATCGTGTTTTCGGCCAGCTTCAGGTCGTCCAACTTTGTCAGAAGGCGGCCCACGTTCCAATCGATATTCTCGCACATCGCCAACGCGCAGCGGACGTGTCCGATGTCCTCGCGCTTGGGATCGCGATGGTGCATTTTCAATTCTTTATCCTTGAATTTGTTCCACCAACGATCGGGAACCTGCATCGGTGAGTGCGGAGTGTTGAACGGCAGATAGGCAAAGAAGGTTTTGTCCTTATTCTTTTCGATGAAAGCGATTGCTCGGTTTGTGAAGTCATCGATCACGAATCCGTTACCGCGAACGATTTGGCCGTTGTGTTCCAGCGGAGGGCTGAAGTAGTTCCCCCAGTGTCCGGAACAGAAACCGTAGTACTCGTCGAAACCTCGGCCGTTGGGGTGATACGGGTATTGCATGCCGTTGTGCCACTTGCCGAACGCGGCTGTCGCGTATCCCGCCGCCTTGAATGTGTCGGCGATTGTCGTTTCATCCAGATCCATCCGCTCGCCACCGGCCGACGTGCTGTAGACTCCGCTGCGCGGGTGGTATCGCCCGGTCAGAAACTCCGCACGCGTCGGCGAACACACTGGACAGACAAAGAATCGATCAAAGCTGGCTCCGTCGGCCGCCAGAGAATCGATGTTGGGCGTGCTCAGATTCGTGTTGCCATTCAGACTCAAGTCGCCCCATCCTTGGTCATCGGTCAAAATCACGACAACGTTTGGCTTTCCATTTGCTTGGACAGCAGCAAATGGGATCAGCAAATTTGCAACAATGATTATAAGTAGTTTCAAAACTGGTCGACGGCACATTTTGAATGTAGCCAGAGTCGCAAGACTTCGGGGATTCGAAGTTTTAACACAGCCCAAAGTCTTGCGACTCCGGCTGCAAAAGGGTTTTGAAACGACTTCTACCATCGTGGACAGGAAAGCGGGGCCTTGCATGCCGAGACTCCGAAGTTGCTGAAACTAGGCGTTGCCGTTCGTAGCATTATTTCGCCGTCAATCATTCTGCTGCTCTCTTCGGCCGCGCGGCTGAATTATCCTGGCGACCACGGCAGTCACTCTGTTGTCAGAATTCTATTCAAACTTCGTCAGCACTTGGCGTTCCGTGACCGGGTACCAACTCGTGATCTTAGCGGCTAAGTGTGCGACGACTTCGGGGTGTTGACCAGCCATGTTTTTCTTTTCGTGTGGGTCGGACAAGAGATCAAACAACTGTGGACGTTTTTCGGTTCGAGGATGCGTCGTTTTGTACCGATTAACCTCGCCATCATAAGTCAGTAACAGCTTCCAGCGACCTTCAATGCACCAGCGATAGAGGAGTGAGGCTTCGGGTTTCTTGATGTCGGCGATATCGTGCGCGAAACCCTCACCGAAAATGGCAGTGCGGCCGATCTCGGTTTGTTTTTCAAGATGAGGCAACAAATTCAATCCTGGCAAGTCCTTTGGAGTTCTCGCGCCGGCAACGGCCAGAATCGTCGGGACCAAGTCGATGCTGCTGACCAGTTCGTCTCGCTCGCCAGGTTTAATCTTGCCCGGCCAGCAAAACATGATTGGCGTGCGAACTCCGCCTTCGTACGGAGTTTGCTTTGAACGCGGCGCGTATCCGTTTCGATTCGGATTCTGAATCCAGCCGTTGTCGGTGACGTAGACGATCAGTGTGTTGTCTCGTATCCGCTTCTTTTCGAGATGTCCAATCAGTTGGCCGCAAGTCTCGTCGAACCAGTCGCACATCGCGTAATACTTTGCAATCGTCAACGGTCGCCCTTTTTTTTGATACTTTTGCAGCAGACGCTGCGGAGGATTGTGCGGTGTGTGTGGCAGGAACGGAGCGTACCACAGAAGGAACGGCTTTTTATCAGCGACGGCGGCGTCGACGAATTCTTCGATCGGTTTCATACCCTTGCGGCCGATCTTCAATCCGTCGTCACCGTGCCGTCCGCCCGGTTTTGGGAATCCACGCGTCATCCCGTGTGAAAAGCCGCCGTGCTGATAGCTGCCTTCCCACCATTTGCCGCTCTGATGACTCAGGTATCCTCGCTCAGCAAGCAATTCCGGCAACGTATCGAACTTGTCGATGTACGAAACCAACGTTGCCCGGCGCTGATTGTACAATTTCGAATTCCGCTCGGCATATTTCGGTGACGGGTCGTTTCCCGTAACGCCGTGCCGATGTGCGTAATGTCCTGTGACCAAGGTCATCAACGACGGACGGCACAGCGCTGTCGGCACGTAACCACGCCGGAAAACGACGCTCTGTTTCGCCAGCCGGTCAAGATGCGGCGTTCGAATATCGCGATGCCCCATGAAACGATAATCAGTCCACGACTGATCATCCGAGATGATCATAACGATGTTGGGCGGCTGTTCCGAGAAAGCCGTGTCGGCCAAGAACAAAAGCACGAACGGTATAAAACACAGCCGTTGCATGAAATTCATTTCCAAATGCCCTGAGACGCCGCCCAAGATTCAGCATTCGTACAGAAAATTCTTCTGACGTTTTTGACAGGAATCCATGCAACCGTACCGGTGTGATTCCATCGATGAGAAACAGACTCCCGACGAAAACCAGGACGACGAATTTACTGAAACAGGCTATCCTCGAATTCTACTCGCAGACGATCGACCACTTCACGAACAATGGTTGTCGCGAACAAGGACCAGCGCTGGCAATCTCGGTCAACAGCAAGGTCCGGACCTAAAACTGACGGATCACAGCTTTTTCAGGACATTAAGTGCCTGTTGGACGTTGTCCTCGCCGAACCGGTCTGTAAGTCCCTTGACCGCGAGTAAAGCTTCGAAGGGTTGGGCGGTTTTCTTGACGGGCCTGCCAGCTTTTCTGGGCTTCTTATTCTTGCTTGCATACTTGACGTTCGAAACCAAACCTTCAGCGACGTCAAGATTGTTGTTCTTCTTGAGGGCTGCGATGATCTCCTTGGGACCCGCAGTTGGGTGCTTGGCGAGGTAATCACGAATTGCCTGCGACTTACTGCCTTCTCTTTTAGCCATCTTTATTAATCTCCGGTTGTATGATCCTTAGTTGGACTAGAAGCCGACGACCGTCCTCAACTTCGAGTATTACAACGATGAGAACGCGAGACTTCAAGAATTCGAAAATGCAGTAATACTCCGTGTGCCCCAAATCTGAGTGTGACCGTCGCTTTCCGGCAAGTGACGATTAGAATCGCAAGAACGACGCCGGCTTGCTGACCGATGATGTGGATAGCTGCACATATCGCTGCGCAATCGTCTCGTCGGTGAATCCATGTGATGTAGAATCGAGGTAAAGTACTTGGTGCCGGGCCTGCCCCGGTAGAAATCGGTTTGACAACTATCAATCGAATCCTACAATCCCCACCCTTTTCGGTATTCCTTATGGATCATCTGCCGCGCTTTTGACGAGTTAGTGACTTCCAGGTTTCTCGCATCCCACTCAAGTTTTTCGCCGCTACGGTACGAAACGACTCCCAACAGCACGGCTTCGGTCAGTGCGCCGGAATAATCAAAGTTGCACGTTGTCGTGCCACCATTCTTGATGGCGTGCGTCCATTCTTTGTGATGGCCAATCGACTTCGGGATGTAGGGTTCCGGACGTTGCAACTCGGCCGATTTGTCGTTTGCGACCAGAATGTTACTCCCGTAGTTCGATAGGATCATTCCCCGCTCGCCGACGAATAACTGGCCGCTGCCACCCCAATTGATTGGCTCGCCGTCGTTGTTCTTCAGCGTCGACAAGATCTTTGGTTTCTTACCGCCGTCGTACCAGGTCATGTCGACAGGCGGCATTTCTCCGCGAGCCGGATACTTGTACTTCACTACAATTCCCGCCGTGGTCGATTCGGGATGAACTTTGGGACCGCTCGCGTCGATCGACGTCGGATGCTTCAATTTCAACGCCCAATGCGGCAGGTCCATGTAGTGGCAACCGAAGTCGCCGAGTCCGCCGGTTCCGTAATCCCAGAACCAACGCCAATGGAACGGATGCACGGTTTCGTGTTTCCCGTTGATGTCAGCTTCGGAATAGTCACGCTTCAGCGCGGGCCCCAGCCATAAGTCCCAATCGAGCTGTGCGGGTTTCGGCCGATTGGTCGTGAACTTGCTACCGTCATATTTGACGCCGACCCAGACGTGGACCTCTCGAATCTTGCCGATCGTTCCCGATTGGACCATTTCGACAACACGGCGATAGTTGTCTCCGGCATGAATCTGACTCCCCATCTGCGTGACAAGTTTCTTCTCCGCCGCCAGCATCGCCAGTCTTCGAGCTTCATAGACCGTATGAGTCAGCGGCTTCTCACAGTAAACATGCTTGCCCATCTTCAGAGCCATCGCCGCTGCCGGAGCGTGCGTGTGATCGGGAGTCCCCACGATCACGGCATCAATCTTGTCCTCTTCCTTCTCGAGCATGACACGAAAGTCGCGATACTTCCGAGCCCCTTTGTACTTGGCCCCGGCCGCGTCCAAAAAGTTCGTATCGACGTCAGCCAACGCGACAATATTTTCGTGAGCACAGCCCGCGATATCCGAACCGGCCCGATTCGCCGTCCCCACCGCGGCGATATTCAACTTCTCATTCGCCGATTTCGACTCAGCCGCCACGGCGGAACCCACATGAACCCCCGCCGCCAACGACCCGCCGACAACAAGGCTGTGACCCAAAAACTCACGACGATTAACCCGTGCGGCCATGGCGACGACTCCTGAAGAAATTAGAATGTGGTGAGGTTGTGAGTATCGATGTTCCCGATTCGCAAGACTCACGAACTTGTTCCTACGTTACGCCATCGAAGCCGTTGACACAACGATTGAACGCCGAGTTAGTGGTTGGCCAGAAACTCCGCGGCCACTGCGTCTCTGTGGTTGAGATCTCACATACGCTCTGCCGACACATCAATTCCGCGGGCAGACGATGCGGTAAATATTGTGAGAAGAGAAATCGCGTTGTATCCGAACTCGGCAATCGCCACGAACTCGCTGATGATTCATCACAGATTACACGCGAATCCGGGAATCGTCCGATGGCTCCGACAGTTGGCTCAATTCAACGCCGTCTGTCCTTCACGCGGGTAGCTGGATTGCTCTTCGTCGCGGAACAACTCGCGGCTCTGTTCGAGCACGGCTTCCCACGAGATTCCAGACCGTTCGCACATGTGCATCATGTCGGCGGTGATCTCGGTAAGAGCTTTTTCCAGTGGAGCACCGCCAAGACCTTCGGCCAGCCAAGTGTAGTGACGGGATCGAAGAATTTGATCGATGTGACGCGACCAGTGATTGCGACGAGGCATGGAAATCTCCCAGTGTGAGTTGGAAAGATCGGAAACTCACCAGCCCGAATGGACTGCTAATTTGATTTGAACCCTGAGTATAACTCGACGTTGACCAAATCTCGCGCTAGAATTTTAATAAAGTTTGTAATTTCTTACGATTGGATACGAATAAAACTGTCGTGACCGTATCTCTTCTGTAGGATACGACAGAATGTCTGATTAGCGTCTGGTTCATTCAATTCTGATTCGTTTTTACGCTCGATGAAATTCCGTTCCGAGTTTTCTCCGCTAATTATGAACTCACGTTTGTCCAAAAAAGGGGCCTTGCCATGTTGTTCTCAGGTATGAAAACCAAACGGGCCATTCAATTATTGGTCCTTGGTGTTTTGTGTGTCTCGATCAGCAACGCGCCGGCTGCCGATAAAACGACGAAGGACCAAACGATTTCCGGCAAGGAAATCTTCGCTCGCGAGTGGCTGCCCAACGATCCGCGCAGCCACGGCGGTGACGGTTTGGGGCCCGTATTCAACGACAGTTCGTGTGTTGCCTGCCACAACCAGGGCGGAGTCGGAGGCGCCGGGCCGGTCAGCAAAAACGTCGACATTGTGTCGGTGATCTCAAACTTTCAAGTGGTACAAGCCCAGCGAAACTCGGTAACAAGCAAACTTGTGCGTGGTTTGTTTGGATTGGATGCGGGGGGCGACAAGGCCATCACGCAGGCTATCAAACGCGAAAGCGCACGATTGGCAAAGATTCATCCCGGATTTCGTACGGCTCGCAGTGTCGTTCTGCATCGATTTGGATTGGATCCCCGTTATGCGGCCTTTCGGACAAAACTGACGGGCGTTGGCGGCTTCCCTGGTTTTCGTAGCGCGGTTGCCTTCGATATACCAATCGCCGAAGCATCAAGCGTCCCACAAGAAAAGCGCTTGAGCCGAAATTTCCAGCAAATCCAAAAGGCCAATCAAGAAATGCTGCGCGTCCGTCAAGAGTTGGGAAATGCCGTCTTTACCCAACGGACATTTCATAACAGCGCACAGGTACTCACTTCGCAACGTAACCCAATCGCTTTGTTTGGCACCGGCCTGATCGGCTCGGTTTCCGACAAGGCCATCGAAACTCAAGCCGAAAAGAAATTCAAAGGATTTCCGAACATCTCTGGCCGCGTCGCCCGTCTGCGAGACGGCCGGATTGGACGCTTCGGTTGGAAAGCTCAGAAGGCAACGTTGTACGACTTCACAATGACGGCCTGTGCGGTTGAATTGGGATTACACGTTCCCGATCACCCGCAATCGGGCGTTCCGACAAATCCCA
>CAUZVF010000185.1:0-7984 GCA_963582955.1 Planctomycetota bacterium | reverse complement strand
CTGAGCCGCAGCTCGCGGACCAGGGCAATGCTGACCAGCAGCACGGCCATCGACAGAACAAGCAACAAAGCAGGCGAAATCATGAAAGCAATTCCTCCGAGAAAGGGGGGCAACGCCGCGTTGCATTCGCGGCAGAGAAAAGCGAATCACAGCGGCGATTCGCGACGAAAACAGCCGAAACCGCGGGCCCGGAATACTAACCGGTTCCGTCTATAGAATTATGCCCGGTTTTCGACGTTTGTTTAGCGCGTCCGAGCAATCGGTGCTGTTTCTAAAATGCCGGCTCGTCAAGAATGACCCGGCAGGGCGTTCGAGCCTTGTGACCTGCCAAATGACGATAAAGTGCTGAAAACCCGCGGAATCTTGTGGTTTTTCGGTTGAATGGGACACCCGCCTACGGAACCGAAGGGGTGGTTTTCCATTACGATTGTCCAACGTCAAGACAACTGCCGGGATGTGCGCACTGAGTTTTATCATTGCCTTAAGCGTTTCGCCACACGCTTCCTCGCCGCCGAGAGGACCTCTTCCAGACGAACGGGAACTCCGTTGCGGCGTTTGCTTTCGTGAGCGGCTTCCATAAAGGCGAATAATTCAATCGTTTCGCTGGGGCTGATCGGCAACTCTCGCGTCTTGTAGAACTTGGCAATTTCGGTGGCCACGCCTTCGTACCCCTTGTAACGGCCCTTCGGGACCACGCCATTGACCGGTGCGTCGTATCCATATTTTCCAGCGGGCGCAACTCCTTTGTCACCAAATACGAGTGCGCTGTATTTCACGGCTCCCTTGCGGATTCCGCGGTACGTGCCGATCCGCCCGTCTTTCCAGACGCCGGTCACCAACTCGGTGTCCGCGGTATGAGCCCTTGTCACGGAAACCGAGCCTGGCCCCATGATCGTGTACAGAGTTTCGATGCTGTGGATCGCATGCCAAAAGAGATCCGGATGGTGCGGTACGATCGGGCATCCTCCGTAGACGTCGCAGCCTTGCACTTTGCCCACTTCGGGATGGTCTCGCATGCCATAGAACCCCGGACTGTATCGGTGCTGCGAACAGGAGAACAAGGGAGTGTCGTGCCGTTCGGCTAATTGAAACATCTCGATAACGTCGTCGAGCGACGCGGCCATCGGACGCCCAATGTAGACAGGCTTCTCCGCCAGCAACGCTTGCTTCGCAAGTTTCAGATGAGCCCTGCCGTCGACCGACATAATCATCACCACATCCGATTGCTTCAGCACGTCCTCAATCGAATCCACGATTTGGACGCCTTGTTCAACGAGTCGCGGCTTCCACCGTTCGACATCGTCAAGTGTCTCTTGCAGGTCTGGACTTCCACCCGGCCAGGCCGCGACAACTCGCAGGCCAACCAGGTCGGGATTGTCAGCGGGCGGTTTGTGAAACAATTGCGTAAACGCCAATGCTTGATAACTGTCGAAACCAAGGATTCCGACACGCACCACATTGCCGCCAGCATTGCTGTCGCCGACGGGAATGAACTGAACGGCATCGGCGATCACGTACTTGCCGTCGGTTCCCGTGGTCGAGATCCGTAGCCAGCCGCCCTTGCCCTTTCGAAAGCGATAATTTCCCAGCGAACGAAACAGGCGTTTGTGCCCGGGTGTTTCTTGTTGGTTGATCCGCAACGTCGCTTCACCCTCGGCATGACGGATGGTGATCGGAGTGTTGGTTGCACGGCGGATGTTGTAGCAGTGCGACAGTCGCACTTCGTACATGCCGGCCCGCGGTAATTCGGGCGTATACGTCACTGAGCTCTTGCCCTTACCCAGCTTCTGATCGTGCAGATAACCCAAGCCGACATAGGGCGGAGTATGTGTCGAGTACCGCCACTTGCCAATCAGCACGGCGTCGGTCTCGTCGACCACAATACCTGGCAGGTCGCGAGGGCTTGTCACAATAAACGGAACAAGTTTGGGGTTGTCGACTTCACCTGGCTGATGCGGATTCGGCAGCGCGTCGGGATGGGGGCGTACTTTTCTCTGCCGCGATTCACCGATTGCCGACACGGCCAAAAAAACGGTCATCGTCGCGACTGTCACAGCAGACTTCTTCATTTCGATGTTCCTTCGTCCGCCTCAAATTGCAGAACGCGACCGGCTTCACGTACGTTACAGTCCGTGGGATAATCATATCGCCCGAACTTCGCCGCCGCGCGCAAAAGTGGCACAATAGTGGCACAGAAAACTTGTAAAACTATGGAAACAATGGAAACTATTGAAAGTGAGGCACGGTTGGAAGCCTCGCCGATTTCTTCGCAAACCCTTAGAAATCAGGGGTAAATCGTCTTTCTCCCCGGTTGACCGTTTCCTTTAACCGTTGGTCTACGGAACCGAAGGATGAGGACGAGATTGAGGAAATGATGTTGGAACAATGCAAGACAGTCATCCAAAGAAGCCCTCGCATGGCGATTGAACTGGCCGCTGAATTGGGATGGACTGTTATTCCGCCTGATGGGGCAGAATCGTGATGCCGCCAGCGTAGCCGATCGCTGTGAATTTACGAAGTTCACCCTACGTGATTGACCCAGCCTGCCAGGATGAGAAAATAGAGTTGCCACGGATGCCGGGTGAAGTCCATCGGTGCTCCGGATGCTGAATCAGGGTGATTCGACCAGCATCCGCAAAGAACGCGGTAGAATCAAGCGGCTGAGATCAGAGAAATCAACAAAGTGCAAGTGCCGAATAATCCACCAGATAAAGATCCGCTGACTATCTTTACCTCACGAGGTCGGCTGACTATTTTTACCTCACGCCATTGATGGCACAGCACTCCACCGAACGGCTATTGCTGATAAGACAGCAAGAGGCGCCCTTCGATCGGAAAGAACCGGGTCGCGGCTTGAACGAGAGTTGCTGCCGTGAGCTTCCTCGCACCGTACACCTCGACCTCAACGTCGTGGGCATCCCGGAGCTTCGTGACAACGAGGTCGAAGTCGCCATCACCGGACGCCAGCACTGCCACGTCGACCTTCTTTGCGAACTCGATCATGTCGAGGGTGATGCCCACGTCCCAGTCACCCTTCGCGGAGCCATCGATTCTCTGAAGGAAGGGCTTGAGCTTCACCTCGAAGCCGATGGACGCAATGATTTGCTGGAACTGAATCTGCTTGCGGTCGCCGCGATCGATCGCATAGGCGAAGGCCCCGATGACCTCTCTTCCCGCAGTGACCTGATCCCAGAACACTTGGTAGTCGAAATGACATCCGTGGCTCTCCTTTACTGTGTAGTAGATGTTCTGCACGTCTACGAAGACCGCGACTTTTTCCATGAGGTGACCTGCCTGGCCTGAACCAAAGTTATTCAATTCCACACGCCGCGCCCCGTCAGGATCGTTTCCCGTTTGCTAATTGTGGGTAGCGTCTTAGCGGTGTCGACGAACTTGCCCGCGTGACCTGCCTAGCATTCTTCAATGTGGACGAGATTGTCTATACTAACTGATTCAAATAATCGTAGGTGAAATATGCTCGTTTCGCGAATGTTTCTTGCCATTCAACAGCCACGCCGGTTGTGGCTGATTCTGAACTGTTTGGCCGTCAGTTTGTTCGCATCCAGTCGTGCCAGTGCAGATCAGGTGGACTTCGATTCTCAGATTGCCCCAATCTTCGCGCGTCACTGTATCGAATGTCACAGCGGCAACAAGCCGACAGGTGGTTTGTCGCTGACGAATGCTGAAGGTGCCGTGAAGGGTGGCGAGTCCGGGAAGCCGTACGTTCCAATGGATTCGTCAAAGAGCCTTCTTTGGGAGCGAGTCAGCACTGACGAGATGCCGCCGAAGCACCCGCTTGAGGCTGAGCAAAAAGTCGTCCTCAAAAGGTGGATTGACGAAGGGGCAAAGTGGGGTACTAGCCCGATCGACCCGTTCGCCGTGACGACGTCGAGTCGAGCAGGACGCGACTGGTGGTCTCTCCAGCCGCTTGAAGCAAAGCAGCCACGGAGTGACATCGATGCGTTCGTTCGGGCAAAACTGCGGAAGGCAGGTTTGAAACCGGCGGAGATGGCCGACCCACGAACATTGATCCGGCGCCTGTACTTCGACTTGATCGGTTTGCCGCCTTCGCCGGAGAAGGTGGAGGCGTTTGTTGCGAGTCCAACGCTCGACGCATATGACAATGTCGTCGATGAACTGATTGCCTCACAACACTACGGCGAGCGATGGGCCCGACATTGGCTCGATGTCGTTCGTTTTGGTGAAAGCGACGGTTTTGAACGGAACAGTCCGCGCAAGAATGCGTGGCACTACCGCGACTGGGTCGTCGAATCACTGAACGACGACCTGTCCTATGACCAATTCGTTCGCATGCAGCTCATCGGCGATTTGCTGCAAGGCGGGCCCGACGGTGCGGCAGCAACAGGCTTCTGGGTGGCCGGAGTTCACAACACCGTCGTCGGCGGCAGTCGGCGGATGAAGTTGCTTGCTCGGCAGGACGAGATTGAAGAAGTCCTCGCGACGATCGGGCAAGCATTTCTCGGCCTCACTGTACATTGTGCTCGTTGTCACGATCACAAGTTTGACCCGATCAAGCAAAAAGAGTTTTATCAGTTGGCATCGGCAATCTCGGGACTGGGATACGGCGAGCGTGTTTTTAAGTCGCCCGAAGACACCGCGAAACTGACCCAAATCGAAAAGCAGTTGCACGTCATTCAAGGACAACTCGCCGCAATCGATTCAAAAGCCCGCAATGAAATTATCGCGGCGCGCAAGAAGGGCGAATTCAAGACGCCTGATCCGCCCGCGGCGTTTGCACGCTGGGAATTTGACAGTGACCTGAAAGACAGCATCGGGAATCTGCACGGAAAGATAGTCGGCAACGCCCGCGTCGAGAATGGGGCACTGGTTGTTGATGGAAGTTCCTTCGTGGAAACCGTTCCGCTAACAAAGGACATCCGGGAAAAGACGCTCGAGGCTTGGGTGCAGCTCGACAATCTGGATCAACGCGGCGGCGGCGCGATCTCGATCGAGACTCGCAACGGTATCATCTTCGACTCCATCGTATTTGGTGAACGCGAATCAAAACGATGGATGGCAGGCAGCAACGGATTTGTGAGAACCGACTCGTTCCAAGCTCCCGAAGAAACCGAGGTGAAGAAGCGACCTGTTCACTTTGCCCTTGTCTACACGAAGGACGGCACGATCACTGGTTACCGCGACGGGGAACGTTACGGCCGCCAAATTCGAAAGTCTGTGATGCAGAATTACAAAGCAGGCGAAACAGAAGTTATCTTCGGCCTGCGGCACAAGCCGGCTGGAAGTAATAAGCACCTCAAGGCCCGTATTCACAAAGCCGCTCTTTATGACCGAGCACTGTCGGCCAATGAGGTCGCGGCTTTGTCTGGCAACGCGGCCGAGTATGTTCCGGAAAAACAAATCGTCAAGTGGTTACCGGAAGATAAACGCAAACAACGAGCAATGCTGAAGCAGCAGATCGCCGAACTCGGAAAATCACGTGATGTCGTAAACGCTAAGGCAAACGCGAAAATCTACACACTGACACCAGTCAGAGGCGCGACGACAAACGTGCTCTTACGTGGCGATCCCGAACATCTGGGCGATGTCGTTTCGCCTGGAGCGGTTGCATCGGTGACCGGAGTGACTGCGAACTTCAACTTGCCACCCGGAGCTCCTGAAGCAGAACGACGCCGGAAGCTCGCCGCGTGGATCACCGATGACAATAACCCGCTTCTCTCGCGAGTCATGGTTAATCGAGTCTGGCATTACCACTTCGGCACGGGACTCGTGGATACACCTAACGACTTCGGCTTCAACGGCGGCCGACCATCTCACCCGGCACTACTCGACTGGTTGGCCGTTTGGTTTCGAGACAACGGATACAGTTTGAAAAAGTTGCACCGCTTGATCGTGACGTCGAAGACCTGGAAGCAGGCTGGCTACATAAATTCTCCAGGTGACGTAAAGATCCCGTCCGATGTCGATGCCAACAACCGGTTGCTGTGGCGAATGTCGCCTCGGCGGTTGGAAGCGGAGGCCGTCCGCGATGCGATGCTGGTGGTTTCCGGAAAACTGAAGGATCAAATTGGCGGGCCGAGTTTCGAAGACGTCTCAATCACCGCCAATAACGGTACGACGTATTACGAGCCAATTGACGTCGAGGGCGATGCGATCTATCGCCGAACGCTTTACCGATTCAATCCGCGCGGTGGCCGTAGCGCACTGCTCGACACATTTGATTGCCCTGATCCGGCCGTGACAGCGCCGCGCCGAGCTGTCACGACGACACCTCTGCAAGCGCTGAGCCTGCTCAACAACTCTTTGGTGTTGCAATTGTCAGACGCCTTTGCGGATCGCGTGAAAGCTGAAGTCGGTGAGGACGCGTCGGCTCAAGTCACGCGAGCTTGGTCCTTGGCCGTTTGTCGTAAGCCGTCCAAAGCGGAACGTGAGTTATCCGAAAAGCTCGTGAAAGAACATGGATTGGCCCCGCTTTGTCGCGGACTGTTTAACTCAAATGAGTTTGTTATTGTCGAATAGCCGTTGAAGCACAGTCGCCGGCCTGCTTGCATGGCCCAAGACGGTGAAGACACGATAAAGCGTGAACTCCAACGAAATCAGAAATCGAGTCTTCCGATGGCGAAACAGTTTATTCCAAAGCCCACATCAAATCTCTCACGTCGCGATCTCTTTCACTGGGGGATCAACGGACTTGGAGCGACGGCTTTGCTAAGCCTCTTACAAAACGATTGTCAAGCGGCCGATCCATTCGTACCTCATTTCGAGCCGAAAGCAAAACGGGCGATCCATATTTGTCTGATTGGCGGAATGAGCCATGTGGACTCGTTCGACTACAAGCCCAAACTGGAAAAGATGCACGGCAAGTCTCTAGCGATGGACAAGAAACCGGACATCTTTTTCGGCAAAGTCGGCTTGCTTCGGAAGCACGACTGGGAATTCAGGCCACGCGGCAAAAGCGGGTTAATGATTTCCGAAATGTTTCCGCGCATCGCCCAGTTGGGTGACGACCTGACAGTATTCCGGTCGATGGTATCGGAATCGGCAAACCACACGCCGGCTCTGTTCAAGGCCAACAGTGGTTTTGAGTTCAACGGATTTCCCTCGATGGGTGCTTGGATATCGTACGGGCTCGGAGCCGAGACCGAATCGCTACCGGCCTACGTGGTGTTGAACGACGAACGCGGAGCGCCCAACACGGGAGCATCGACGTGGAGCAGTGCCTTTCTGCCATCGAACAGTCAGGGCGTTGTGCTCAAGGGGGGCAAGCAACCCGTGCGTGATCTCTTCCCAGCGAAGGAGTTGGCAAAAGGAGCGGATGCGGCGACTCGTGATTTTGTCAACGCGATAAACCGGCAGCACATTGAACAAACTGGGGATGATCCCGTACTGGCCGCCCGCATTCGCAGCTACGAGCTGGCCGCGAAAATGCAGATGTCGATTCCGGAGGTAGCCGACATGTCCGACGAGACAAAGACGACGCAGAACAACTACGGCATCCACGAAAAACAGACGGCCGACATGGGCCGACGATGTCTGCTCGGGCGACGATTGCTGGAACGCGGTGTTCGCTTTGTGCAATTGTTCTCGGGCGGCCCGATCGCTGGCAGCCCGCGTGCGAGTTGGGATGCTCACGAAAGTGTCAAAGACAATCATACACTTGAGGCCGGGCGAATCGACAAGCCGGTGGCAGCCTTACTGAAAGACCTCAAGCAGCGAGGACTGCTTAAAGATACACTTATTATCTTCACGACGGAGTTCGGCCGCACGCCGTTCGCTCAGTCAGATGCCAACAAAGTAGGCCCAGGCCGCGACCACAACCGTTACGGCTTCAGTTGTTGGATGGCGGGAGGGGGGCTGAAATCGGGTTTCGCCGTCGGCGCCACAGACGATGTCGGCTGGAAAGCCGTTGAACGTCCCATTCCATGGCACGACTTCCACGCAACCGTTTTGCATCTGTTCGGCATCGATCACCAGAGATTGACATACTACCACACCGGCATTCAGC
>CAUZVF010000184.1:0-7991 GCA_963582955.1 Planctomycetota bacterium | reverse complement strand
AGCTTTGTGGAAAGTAAACGACGCACCGAGCGATTGCTGAAGGAAGCACGCGATGTCTTGGCGTCTCTCCGGAAAAAGAACGACGCGGCAATCGCCAAACTGCTGAAAAAGCATGGTGTCAAAAATTTCCGCGAACTGCCCAAAGGCGTCCGGCCGAATCGCCGCTTTTATGGATTGTCGAAACGTGAACTTAGCGTCAACAAAGTTCACTCGAAACGCGTCGCGTATTACGAGCGCGAGATGAAGCGGTATCAGGACTTCGCCTTCAGCGTCTACAACGGACCGTTGAATGGGTTCACGTCGAATCGCAGCATTTTTCGGATGCCCGCTGGTCCAAAGCGAAAGCGGCCGCCACAAGACGTTTTCATTTTGACCGGCGGAGCACTGGAATCTCCCGCCGAAGAGGTCTCACCCGGTGTCCTGAGTGCCGTGGCCGGATCGAATGACAAGCGGTCTCCGTCAGCTTGGAATTCGATTCCCCAGGCAACTCACGGACGGCGTTTGGCGCTGGCGCGGTGGATCGCGAGTCCCAGCAATACGTTAACCGCGCGCGCCATCGTCAATCGCATCTGGCAGCAACACTTTGCCGGTCGCGGCATCGTGACGACCTCGAACAATTTCGGCAAAATGGGGGCCAAACCGACGCATCCCGAATTGCTCGATTGGCTGGCCACTTGGTTCGTTGAACACGATTGGTCGATCAAACGGTTGCGCAGGTTGATCCTGACATCGGAGACTTATCAGCGATCCAGCAATCATTCTAACGCCCAAAAGTTGGCGAAACTTGATCCAAACAATGTGTTGTTGTCTGTCTATCCGTCTCGGCGGCTGACGGCTGAAGAAATCCGCGACGGCCTACTAAAGATCACGGGCGAACTGAATCCGGAAATGGGAGGCCCCGGTGTATTCCCCGAAATCAACGAAGAAGTCGCCATGCAACCGCGACACATCATGGGTTCGGTCGCTCCGGCGTACCAGCCGTCGCCGCGTCCCGAACAACGGAACCGGCGAACGATTTATTGCTTCCGCATCCGCACTCTGGCGAATCCGATGCTGGAAGTCTTCAACCAACCCAATAGCGAGGTCTCGTGCGAGCGGCGTGATGAGACAACCATCACGCCGCAAGCATTTGCACTCTTCAACGGACAGTTCGTGCACGACCGCGCGTTGGCATTGGCAACTCGGGTGAAGAAAACGAGCGATAATCGCGCTGCGCAAATTGATCTCGCATTCCAATTCGTCTACGGACGCTTGCCGAGCAACAACGAGATGGCCGCTTGTCGAATGCACGTCGAGTCAATGACGCTATACCACCGACAACACAAACCCACACCCGTCAAACGTCCTACCAGCGTGCGCCGCGAAATGACCGAGGAATTGACGGGAGCGGTCAACTATTGGGACGAACCACTCGACTTGGCCAAAGTCTTCGTGCCCGACGTAAAGCCATGGGACGTCGACGCGGAAACACGGGGATTGGCCGAGTTGTGTTTGGTGCTGATGAATTCGAACGAGTTTTTGTATGTCTATTGATCAACATAATCGATTTGACAGAAGGAAACGGAGACAACGAAGCGAGCGAGATTTGTATCACTTTGTTGTCTTTGTTTCCTTCTGTTCGAATAGAAGTGACCATGCGTTAGACCAAGGAAGCCAAAATGCAAATGTCCAAATTCAGACCGGTACGAGGGTACCACGTCTTGCCGTTCAGGCAAGGCGTGTCGCGCAGCGACTGGAAACTGCAACTACACTGCTGAAAGGAATTTCCGCTATAAGTACTCATCAGCGTGCTTTGCAAGGTCGTGTTTTTGGCTTTCGTCGTCGTCGAGCGCTTTCCGGCGGCTGTGCCGCACACCTTGCCTGGACGGCAAGATGTGGTACCCCCCGCTCGGAGTCGGAGAACTAACCTGTTTTCACTTATTAAGTACACGGCAGAACCCGCTTGGGAAACCGAACAAATGAATGCACTTCCGCATCGCCGAGACTTCTTGTTTGGCCTGGGCGCGACCATGGGCACCGTCGCGTTCAATGCGATGCTACAAGCTGAAGAGAATAAATCCCAGCCGGCCAGCCCGTTGGTTCCCAAGCGGCCGCACCACGAGCCACGGGCGAAGGCCTGCATTTTTCTCTACATGGAAGGTGGACCAAGCCACATCGATACGTTTGATCCAAAACCAAAGTTGAAGCAACTGCACATGCAGGAATTCGTGCGGCAGGACAAGTTCATCTCGCAGATGGCCAGCGGCAAACGGTATTTCGTTCAGAGTCCCTTCAAGTTCCGCCAAGCCGGCGAATCGGGGATGTGGCTCTGTGAGCACTTTCGCCATTTCGACGACATCTGCATGTACCACGGATTGCAGGGTGAGTCGATTAATCATCCGACCGCCTGCTATCACATGAACACGGGCAATCGCTTCGGCGGCGATCCGGCACTCGGAGCATGGACGACGTACGGACTGGGCAGCGAAAACCAAAACCTGCCGGCGTTTGTCGTCATGCCCGAGACGTATTATCCGCAAGGCGGAGCGGCCAATTGGTCGAACGGATTCCTGCCGGCTCATTTTCAGGGCACGCCGTTGCGTTCGAAGGGCGCACCAATCCTCGACTTGAATCCGCCGGCCGGAGTCACTCGCCAAACGCAACGCAAGAATCTTGATCTGTTGGGAATCCTGAACCAAACACACGCCAAACAGCATCCGCGCCACGACGACTTAACCGCGCGGATGGAGGCCTACGAATTGGCGTTCCGCATGCAGACACATGTCCCCAACATCATCGACCTTGCGAAAGAGACGAAACAGACCCGCGACATGTACGGCATCGGCCAGCCGATGACCGACAACATCGGCCGCCGCTGCCTGTTGGCTCGTCGCTTGGTCGAATCCGGGGTCCGCTTTGTCCAGATCTACGTCGGCGGCTGGGACTCGCACGACTACATCGAACGCTCGCACTCGGCCCGCATGCGAACGGTCGACAAGCCAATCACCGCGTTGATCAAAGATCTAAAACAGCGTGACCTGCTAAAGGACACATTGATCATCAGCGCCGGAGAATTCGGCCGCACCGCCGACAACGGCCTGCGCGGCGGAGCCCACACGGCCGGCCGCGACCACAACAACAAAGCCATGGCCGTCTGGCTAGCCGGCGGCGGCGTCAATGCCGGCCACTCGATCGGAGCCACCGACGAAACCGGCCAACAAGCCGTCGAAGCCGTCCGCCCCATCAAAGACCTGCACATCACACTCTTGCATCTACTGGGCCTGGACGACAACAAACTCACCTACTTCCACGAAGGCCGCTTCAAACAGCTTTCGCAGACTGGCGGGAAAGTCATCACTGACTTGGTTGGTTAGCGATTCCCAGCCCAATCAATTGGCCTTCAGTCGTCTGATACCATCGGATATAGTCCGTCAGACACGCCGCAGACGGACAGCTAGGAGATGGCTTTGGCAACCGGCAAAAAGCGTCCCCGCTCTCATTCGTTGGGCGATATCGGCGTTTCGTTTGTCCAATCTCGGATCGAATTGGAAGATTTTGGGGTCAACAGATATCGGGTCGATTATGGGATCGACCTTCAGATGCACACAGTGGATCCAGCGACCAGTGAATTCGAGAACGGTCAGCTCTTGTTTCAAGTCAAAGCCACGGAAAGCGTTGAAATCTTGCCGAATGGATCGATCAGCTTCACTATCGAGACTCAACACGCGCGGTTCTGGCTCGGCGAACCATATCCCGTCATTTTGGCGCTCTACAGTCACGCAAGGAACGAGGCATTCTGGCTGGACGTGCAGCAGTACTTTCGCGAAACGCGCCCGGACAAGAAGGTCAAGCTGGACGAACAGCGAACGATTAACGTTGAAATCCCAGCGGAACAACGTCTCGACAGCAAAGCGATTCAGCACTTTCGAAACCTTGAGAACAGGCGCATTGGCGACATGCGTGACGGAGGTGTGGTCTATTGAGACCGGATGTCCGAATGTAAAGGAGGCAAGCAGGACCGATGATTGAAGCCATCACAAACGACCAATTGAGAGGGCTGCTGCGCAGCTTGGCCTTCAAACGTGTGCCACACGCGGGCTACGACTGCTTCGAGCATAACGACTCGGGGACGTTTATCGCGTTGGCAAGATGCGACTCATCTCAGCCTGCGCCAGAAACCGATGTCGGAACTGTTCGGCAGCATCTTTGCCGACGCGGCCTGTTGACATCGAGTGCGTTCGATGCGTTTCTCGAAACTGGCGAATTGAGATTGCCAGCAACTGGAACCGACGGGATTTGAGGAGAGCAAAGGCCATGAAAGAAGTTGCCAGTTCCACAGATGTAACCTACGGGCAAGTCGTCGCAGTCCTTGAAGAGCTCGGGTTTACCGACGTATCCGTTCCGGAATCGCACAAAGCGTTTCGCCACTCCGACACGGACACGATCTTTGCATTTTCGGATCGTTACTCCGACGATTCAAAGGTCACCCCAACTGACTTGGCTTCCCTTCGTAAGCATCTCGTCGAAAAGCGGGGAGTCGCTGAGCACGAAATGCCGAAGTGGCTTCAGGGATAGATTGAGTTCTTCAACGCCGACAACGGCCTGCGCGGCGGAGCCCACACAGCCGGCCGCGACCACAACAACAAAGCCATGGCCGTGTGGCTAGCCGGCGGCGGAGTGAAAGCCGGCCACTCGATCGGAGCCACCGACGAAACCGGCCAACAAGCCGTCGAATCCGTGCGCCCCATCAAGGACCTGCACGTCACACTCCTGCATTTGCTCGGCTTGGACGACAACAAATTGACCCACTTCCACGAAGGCCGCTTCAAACAGCTTTCCCAAACCGGCGGGAACGTCATTCAAGAGCTAGTCGGTTAGTTTTGGATTCGAATGGAATTCAATATAACGATTCGTGTGGCATCGTAGCTGAACGTGGCGTGAGATGTGACCGCACCGGCGATTCTGGTCCGACATTCGCCGGAATCCCAGCGCCGATTTCGCGATTATGTAACGTTGTTGTTTTTCATTCCATGAATACAGAGTGAACTCCGATTCTATTCGTTTGGGCTCGCCGAAATATTCCCCGCCTGACGAACTCGGCAGCACTTTGAGCCGATAAAGCGCGCGATGATACATGACAACGGGCATTTCTCCAGTTTCAGACTCAACTAAACGAACATCTCCAACCTGCCAATCGTACACACTGTAGACGTCTCGACGGAATCTTAACGCGCGCCAGATTTCTCGTGAACTATTCTGACCAACTTCCAAGAGTACAAAGTCGCCTACAGAGGTCCCTGTTCCATGTCCATCTTTCGATGACAACAACAGAAGCGCGCGACCGTTCCCAATTGGCTTTAGTGACCTGACTGACATTGTTCTTCCCAGTTCCTTGACTGAAGCAACCAGTCTCTTTTTGGCATCAAATAAAAACAACATGCCAGTTTCGGTTGTGCTAAACCAGTTCGCCGCCAACGCCCAGCGCAATTCCAATGTGCTGTCATCATTCAATCTATGCCACGCAAGGTCAGCGGAAGACACCATACCTCCTGGAATCGGTAGCGCATTCCGCCGGATAATGTCCATAACATCATCCTTCAGTTCGAACGGTGGCCGAATGTTCGAACAGTTACTGATTTCATGCACGTCCTTTCTTGGTTCCGCAGATTCAATAACATGGCTAATTGCGAAGAACACCACGATGCCGATAGCGGCACGGCCCAAGATGCGATAATCGGCCGCCAGTTTTTTCATTCGTTCTTTCCAATTTGGAGGACGTATTCGCTGGCAACTCAAAATTTCGGAAACGGTATTTCTTCGGAACGGTTGATTCGGATTGTTGAGTCCCGAACATCCAAATTCTCAACAACCTCCCCGAACCGGTATCTCTTGAGGTGCTGTGTCTTGACATTGAAAACGACTAACTCTTTGCCAGCAGCAAAGATCAAGTGTGGGCCAACCTTTCTTAGCATTGACGGTGAGTCATACATTGACTCTGGATGAAAGACGATGAAGTGCTCGTCAGTGTTGCGGTCGTACGCTTCCAGTCCCGCTCTGAAATAGGCGCGGTACACGATGCTGTCGTCAACCAACTCATCCACAACGCTCGCGCCGTCGCCGCATTTCCCTGAGTACCTTCTCAATTTCAGTTTTCCGTCCTGGATGTTTCCGTTATCGCGCATCCAGAAAAAATACGCGGATTCCGGATTTCGCTCTTGCTGAAGTGCTTCTTGTTCTCCGATGAATCCGTAATCGTGCTTGATTGTTTCAAGGAATCTTCTCTGCGTAAGAAGCCAATCGTCATCAAAATTCTTGCGCCTGGAGATTCCGGTAATTGGATTGGCCGCGTTGAAATCAAACCAGAGCGACAAGTGCAGCAACCGCTGAGTCCTGAGATGTAGAAAATACAAATCCTTCGTTTCACTTCCCGATCCACCAGATTTGGCAACGAAGAATAAATCCTCGTGACCCGTTCCGTCCAAATCGACCGTGCCGATTTCGGGGTGCATTACAAAAACATTCTTAATGGATCCAATAACAGTCCCATTTCTGCTGATGTTGAGATCGTAGTGTTCCGACGAGTGATCAGTTCGCTCCAGGGTGACGGAACGGGATTCTTCGCCATTCAATTGCAAGGGAATCTTGAATTGATCAAGGTCGTCCGGAGTCCGCACAAACGAAACCAACTTCTTGGCACCTCCCGTTGTACGTGACCACCTTGAAGTTGTCGAAGAATCCGATTCGACCCTCTCTGCGCTGCGACCGAGCATCATTCGCTTGTCTATCGCATTCCATCGAAATTGAATGACCGACTTGACGGGAATCGATTCTGGTGTATCAAGTGGCGATCTGCCGGGCGCGTCATGACCGAGCACGAAACGTATGTCGATTATGTCATTGACAACAATGAACTGATGGCGGTACCACCACCGCGCAGCGGGACCGAAATACTCGGAAACTGGAATCGATAGGATCGGTGCAAATTGTGTTTGATCGATTCGCTCGACGACGAGTCGCTCGCTACGCACACTCGCCCCGTGACCGAAGCCAAGCACGAACACAAACTCCTCGATCCCGTCGCCCGTTACGTCGATGAGTTCAATTTGAACTTTGCCGTACGATGACTCAAAATCTTTATGTGCAACGACCGATCCGTCCGTCGATGACACTAGAAGGGTGAAGTGGTCTTCCGGCCAAGCCGATTCGACGTCTCGTCCCGTGACTTCGACGGTGAATCCCTTCCTGAATTCCGTTGCGTTTACACGATATGTGCCCGGCTTTGTAATCGTGAGCACGGCGGGCACCGGTGACTGTGTTACCGTCTTGGACCGTTGTCTCTCAGTTTTTGGGAGTTCTTTGGATTCGCAGCCTTCGGCAAAAACGAACAGAATACACAGGAGACATTTTGCCATTCGAATGGTTGTCACGTCGACGCTCCGTGTTTCGATCAAACTATCTACATTTTGAGACGCGCGAAACGTATCTCGCTTCCACGATCACGTCAACGTCCAAAATTCAACGTCGGTTTTCGATCAGTGAACTTGGCGTATTTGCTGTTGCGGGATTCGATGCGAGTCAATTCCCTATCGACAAAGCAACGCCAAATCGGAAAGAATGACGTCGCCATCCCATTCACGAGGACGTCGTTATGAGTCGCTTTCTGTGCGCATTACTGTTGTTTTCGACGACTCAGTCATTTGGCGACAATCCGACCGTGCCGGATGTGATTGTCTCAGATTCTGACTTGGCACGGTTCAAAGACCAGCGGCAACTTCAGGTTCTTCGGATAAAAGGAAGCGAATTCACCGATAAAGGGTTGGTCCACTTACAGCGACTAACAAATCTCCGCGAGTTGTATCTCGACGAAACAGCCGTGACTGATAATGGCATGCAATATCTATCGGAGTTACGGTTCCTCGAATTCATCAGCCTGGACAACACTAAAATAACCGATCGAGCGATCAAACATTTGATCAAACTCCCACGACTCAGAGAACTCCGGTTGAAAAATA
>CAUZVF010000183.1:0-8007 GCA_963582955.1 Planctomycetota bacterium | reverse complement strand
AGAGTCTTTCATTGAGTCATACGCGCACGACGCGCTCATTTTTGTGTCGCCTTTCGCTCCGCGAAAGTGCGCTACTTTCGCGGAGCGAAAGGCGACTTTGATTGCGGCCTTCGGCCGCGCTAGAAACAGAGACAGCCGACGATCACTATTTTGAAATGCGTCAAACGATGCATTATCATAGCTCGATTCGGCCCTCATGTGCAAAAGCCAGACATTCCGAAGGAAGAAAATGCTCAACATTCCTGCCAGCGGCGAGTTGGATTTCCTCGCACTCGGAGCCCTCGTTCATCGTCTTGATCCCGGCATCATCCCGTTCCGCAAAGCGACCGAGTGCCGCATTCACGTCAGCGGCGGTGAGTTCAATTGCGCGGCGAACTTGTCCGATTGTTTCGGCATGAAGACAGGGATTGCTTCAGCCATGATCGATTCGCCGATCGGCGACTTGATCAACGAACGCGTCCGGGCCATGGGCGTCCGTCCGTTTTACAAGAACTACAAACACGACGGCGTCCAAGGCCCCAACATGGCCACCGTTTACAGCGACCAAGGCGCTGGCGCTCGTGCTCCCGTTGTCTTTTACAACCGCAGCAACGAGGCGGCCGCGCGGTTGAAACCTAGTGACTTTGACTGGTCGTCGATCATGTCCGGCGGTGTTCGCTGGTTTCATTCCGGCGGCATTTTCGCTGCTCTGTCGCCGACAACTCCCGATGTCATCATCGAAGGCATGAAGACGGCCAAGGCCGCCGGTGCTATCGTTTCTTTCGACCTGAACTATCGAGCCAAGCTGTGGCAAATCTCTGGCGGCATCGACACGTGCCAGCAAACACTCCGCAACATCGTCGAACATTGCGACGTGCTGGTCGGCAACGAGGAAGATCTTCAAAAAGGTCTCGGAATCACTGGCCAAAATGTCGAGAAGTCGTCGAAACTCGATCCCAGCGCTTTCTTCGCCATGATGGACGGAGTCCCACGCGATCTGCCAAACGTCAAGGCCGTGGCCACGACGTTGCGGGAAGTCCACTCGACGAACCGTCATAGCTGGAGCGCGGTGTTGTGGATCAATGGCGAAACGTTTCAAGCTCCGACGTGCGAGTTGGATGTACTCGACCGAGTCGGCGGTGGTGACGGATTCGCATCAGGGTTGTTCTACGGCCTGATGAACGGCGAGTCACCCGAACAGGCTCTGCGTCTCGGCTGGGCTCACGGAGCACTCATCACGACCTTCCCCGGCGACACAACGATGGCAACGCTGGAGCAAGTGCAGTCGTTCGCCGAAGGTAGTTCTTCACGGATTCAACGATAATCTCTCGAACAGACAGCTTGAAAAGCTGTCGGACAATGTGTTTCGGGCAATTCAGAAAGTAAGAAATGTCACAACACGATATCGGGCTAATCGGCCTGGCCGTCATGGGTCAGAATCTGGTCATGAACATGGCCAACAAGGGATTCTCGGTCGCCGTTTACAACCGCACGACGGCGACGATGGAGGAATTCATCAACAGTCTCGGCGATCGTCCGGAAGGCGTTGTCGAAGACGGCACGCCCGATCGCATCAACGGCTACGCTGAACTCAAAGACTTTGTTGACAATCTGCAATCACCGCGCCGGGTGATGATCATGGTCAAAGCCGGTCGACCTGTCGACGCCGTCATCGATCAACTGAAGCCGCTACTTGATTCGGGCGACATCATCATCGATGGTGGAAACGCCGACTTCAACGACACGAACCGTCGCCACGAAGAACTGAAAGACGCGGGCTTCCGTTTCATCGGCACCGGAGTTTCCGGCGGTGAAGAAGGAGCACTCAAAGGTCCCAGCATTATGCCCGGCGGACATCCCGAAGCCTGGCCGTTCGTCAAAGACATCTTGCAAGCGATCAGCGCCAAAGTTGGCCCCAACAACGACATCCCGTGCTGCGATTGGGTTGGCGAAGCGGGGGCGGGGCACTATGTCAAAATGGTCCACAACGGAATCGAATACGGCGATATGCAGTTGATCTGCGAAGCCTATTACATTCTGAAGCACGCGTTGGGAATGACAAATCAAGAATTGTACGAGGTCTTCAAAGAGTGGAACGAAGGCCAACTCGACAGCTATCTGATCGAAATCACTCGCGACATCTTCTCCGTCAAGGATCACGAAACCGACAACGATTTGGTCGACATGATTCTCGACACCGCCGGTCAAAAAGGAACTGGCCGCTGGATGTGCCAGCACGCGCTGGAACTGGGAGTACCAACAACACTCGTCACAGAAGCCGTCTACGCCCGTTGCCTGTCATCTCAAAAAGAAGCCCGCGTCCGCGCCGCGGAAGTGTTGTCCGGCCCGGATGCCGAATTCGATGGCGACCGCCGACAATTCATCGATGACGTCCGGCAAGCACTCTACGCGTCGAAACTGGTCAGCTACGCCCAAGGCTATGTGCAACTGAACGCGGCGGCCCAGGAATTCGGCTGGAAGCTAAACAACGGCCCGATCGCTCTGTTATGGCGTGGAGGCTGCATCATCCGTTCGGCATTCCTGCAGGACATTAAGAACGCGTTCGACAAGAACCCGGATTTGGAAAACCTGCTGCTGGACGATTTCTTCAAAGACGCCATCGAGAAAGCCCAGCCGTCGTGGAGGCGAGTCGTCTCAACCGCCGTCCAACTCGGCCTGCCGGTCCCCGCCTTCAGTGCCGCGCTGACGTACTTTGATGGTTACCGCCGATCCAGTCTTCCAGCCAACCTGCTACAAGCCCAACGCGACTACTTCGGAGCCCACACCTACGAACGCACCGACAAGCCCCGCAGCGAAAAGTTCCACACAGATTGGATCCGCGAGCGGAAGTTCAATTGCTGACGAACATCACTCTTGTCAATACTTCCGCATTAATTCTTCATAATCGGCCAAGAGATCCTTGTCACGACTGAATCCTCGAGTGGAAATCAACTGTAAGAGTTCACGTGCTGTCTGTATCGCCGGTTCGTCTGCAATCTTGAAAAGAGCGTTTAAGTCAGAAGCATCGTGCGGCCGTGACTGTTCATTAACGGCTAAGACTTTCATTGCAATCAGATGTGGAATCTGAGCCACTGCACCCACGATACCGGGGAGAATCTCGTCCGTTTGAGCTGTTTCGACAATTTCGGCTTCAATGCCCGACGAAGCAAATAAAAGATCGACAGGAGGGGGGTCTTCAATTGAATGTGGAGGCAAAAGCCGAACGGCGGCCATCCGTTTTGTGGCAGTTTGTTCAATAACCATTAACGTTTGATACCCCTTCTGCAACATACCGTGAATCAGTGATTCCGCTTCTTGGTCTGATTCCACACGAACGGCAATATCAATGTCTCGTGTGAAACGAGGTTCGGTTCGCACGGATACAGCCAGTCCGCCGATAATTGCAAACGAGGCACCACATTCGTTTAAGGCGGCAATCGCGTGACTGAGAATTCCGCCAATCTGGTTCACTCGCCCCCCTTATTTTCACGGGCAGAGAGATTCTCGGACCAAAGCAAGGGATGATACCAAAGCCAGTCTTGGTACTTCTTGCGCAGTTCTTCTTCTGATGCGTCAGGATGACTTCGCTTTAAATTTTGACGCATTAGCGCACAGCCGAACTCGAACAAATCAAGAGTTTGCTGCATCCGAAGCATTAGGTTTACGTCTTGCGTGGGTGCTGACGACATGATTCGAATCTTACGGAATTGTCCAAGACAACGCCATTCGAATCACGGTACGTGAGTGTCACCCGCAATTGAGCGCCAACCTGTCAACCAAGTTTGGATTAGAGCAATTCTGCAATCGCTTCGCCCTCGTTCAGAATCGGGATCGGCCGGCCCGCTCGGTTCAGATGCGCGATCGACGGGTCGATGCCCAGATGGTGATAGACCGTGTGCAGAATGTGGGCGGGTTTGACGGCTCTTTTGACGGGACGAGTACCTTTGTCATCGGTGGCTCCGACGACTTGGCCGGGTTTGATGCCGCCACCTGCCAAGAGTACCGACAATGCGTTGCCCCAGTGGTCACGGCCGGCATTGCCGTTGACTTTCGGTGTGCGGCCGAATTCGCCCATGACCAACACGATGACATCGTCCAGCATGCCTCGCTGATCCAGATCGCTGATCAACGCGGGGACGGCGGCGTCCATGCGTGGAGCGTGTCCGTTCTTCATCGCGTTTTCGATGCCACTGTGATTGTCCCAGCCTCCGGAATGGACGGACACGAAGGTGACACCGGCCTCGACCAACCGACGAGCCAACAGCGCTCCTTGGCCGACCGAGTTGCGTCCGTATTGGTCGCGCAGTCGCGGGTCTTCCTTTTGGATGTCGAAGGCGCGGCGAGCTTTCTCGCTGGTCATCAGGTCGAAGGCCTGTTGGTTGAATTCGTCGATGCCCTGCATCAGGCCGCTCGCGTCGGCTTTGCGGCGGGTTTGATCCAATCCTGACAATAACGACTGTCGGTCGGAAACGCGGTTCGAACTGACGTCGCCGGGCAGATTCAGATTGCGGACTTGGAAGTTACGGGAGTTCGGATCAGAGCCTGCGTCGAACGCGTTCGTGGCGAGGCCCAGGAATGCTCCGCTGAAATAACCCGGCCGGAGTCCGATCGTCATCGAATAGGGGATTGAAACAAACGCGGGAACGCCGGGACGGTTGGCACCACGCACTTTAGCCGCGACAGCTCCGATGCTGGGGTACTGCGGATCCTGACTGGCAGCGTTGCTGCCGTGATAACCAGTCAGCATCCAGTGGGCGGCGGCGAAGTGATCGCCATTGTTGTGATAAAGTGACCGCACGATGCTCATCTTGTCCATTAGTTGGGCGTGCCGCGGAAACAGCTCGCATAACCGCACGCCGGGCAAAGCTGTCGGAATCGAATGGAACGGACCGCGGTACTCGGCCGGAGCGTCCGGCTTCGGATCGTAGGTATCCATGTGAGTCGGTCCGCCGTCGAGCCAGAAACAAATGACCGATTTCTTCCCCACGTCGCTCGATTTGGACTGTGCCTGAATTCGCAGTGCGTCGGCCAATGTCAGGCCGCCAAAACTTAAAGCTCCGACTCGCAACACATTCCGTCGTGTTGTCCCTTCGCAATTACGACTCTGTCGGCCAAGATTGAATTCGAGCATGGCGGTTTTCCTGTGCGAAGAAAAATCGTGTGAAGTAGGTCCCGCGAGCCGAGCGGGACTATCCAAAAAGTAGGTCTTGCGAGCCGAGCAAGACGACCGAATCCGTCACAACGAGTTCATTGTCGAGGTCCCGCTCGGCTCGCGGGACCTACTTGGCTCTGTCGAATCGATTATCTCTGCTAAAATGATAAAATACGATCGCCAATCCGGCAAGGTCGCATCAGATTTCGTTTATGTGTGTCTGTTTGCGGTATCGGTTCATGGGCTTCAATTCCTCAATGGAATGGCGAGGATTAAGCCGCCGTCCTTCTAAGTTTGGGCTGTGAAACCTGATTTTCTGGAACAGTTGGTTTGTCCCGCGTGCCAGGGGCAGTTCGTCACCGATTCAATCGGTAAGATGCTGACATGCGCGGATTGTGGCTCTGCACATTCAATTATCGAGGACATCCCGCGGTTCGTCGCGCAAGAGCACCTCGCGAGTTTCGGTCTGCAATGGAACAAGTACGAGGTGGCTCATGACGACGAGGACCGGGCGACCTTTCAGGCCAAGACCGGAGTTTTGTTGGATGAGCTGCGTGGCTTGCGGGTACTAGACGCCGGTTGTGGAGGAGGCCGTTACAGCAAGATCGCGGCCGAGGCTGGAGCCAACGTCGTCGCCGCCGACCACAGCACGGCCGTCGAGAAAGCAAAGACTCTGTGCAGTCACCTTCCGAACGTCAATTTCTTGCAGGGAGACTTGAAGTCGTTGCCGCTAAGACCAGCGTCGTTCGATTTCGTGTTCTCCATCGGAGTCATGCATCACGATTCGGACACGCGTGCCGTGTTCGATTCTGTCGCCACGATGGTTCGCCCCGGCGGTCGCTTAGCCGTGTGGTTGTATCGACGCAATCAATGGTGGCAGGAAGCGATCAACAGGGGATTGCGAAAGCGAACGGTGAAAATGCCGGCTGAACAGCTGGAACGCTGGTGCCGATTCGGTGCGTGGTTAGGGGGCTTGCCGCTGGTCAACAAGACGCTCAACAAGCTCGTCAATTTCAGCAATCATCCGAACTGGGAAAACCGAGTCTGCGACACATTCGACTGGTATGCTCCGGAATACCAGTACCACCACACCGTTGATGAACTCTGCAGTTGGTTTCGCGACGCGGGCTACGAAGAATTGGTCGTCTTACCGCCAGAAAGGACAGGTCGTTTTTATCGTTGGACGTATGATAGGAACGTGCTAATTGGCAGCGGCGTCAACGTGCAAGGTAGACGTACGGAATAGAAACGTAGAACGGAATTCATTCCGTTCCGAGACTTAACGCACTATGCATGAAACGGAATGAATTCCGTTCTACGGTGCCTACCGACTCTTCAAATCGTAGCACAACAGATTGTCCTGATCGCGCAGAAACAGTTTGCCGTCGGCGACGACCGGGTGCGGCCAGGCGCTGGCTCCGCTGCGTTCCGGTTGGCGGAATTTGCCTTTTTCCCGGTATTGCCGGGGATTTGCCTCGACCAACGCCACGGGGCCGCCTTCGCTGCGGAGATAAATGTGTCCGTCGGCGTAGGTGACCGAGCCTTTTCCGACGGATCGGTTCTGCCACATGACTCGTCCGTTTTGAAGGTTGATACAAGTCAGTATGGCGTCGTCCGATCCGTAGAGGTATCCGTCGATGATGACCATGCCGCCGTGATGATTCTGCATGTCCTTGGTAAAGAACACTTGCTGCGCGGCAGTTCGCCCTCCTGAGGATTGCAGGCGGAATAGCGCGCCGCCGGTTCCGTATCCCGACGCGGCAAAAACATGGTCTTGATAAAACAGCGGCGTCGAACAATTCGCCGTGCCGTTGGCCGGTGAAGATTCACCCCAGAGAAACGATCCATTGTCCGCGCGAACTCCGATGACCGAACGGCTAGTGAATGTGATGTATTGGCGGATGCCTCCAACCTCGGCAACGATCGGCGACGCATAAGATGCCGCCGGGTTTCCCGGCGCAGCGCAACGCCAAATTACGTCGCCGGTTTGCTTGTCCAATGCGACCATCGTCGCGCCGCGCCCGCCCGGAGTGCAAATCAATTTCTCACCGTCAATCAGAACGGATTCGCAAATTCCCCAGCCGATGTTGCTCGCTTGGAATTCCCGCAGGATGTTTTTCTGCCAGCGAATGTCGCCGGACTTGGCATCGATGCAAGACAAGTCGCCGGTGCCTCCCAGCGTGTAGACGGCGTCTCCGTCGACTGTCGGAGTACCGCGTGGCCCGTTTCCGGCACTCAGTCGCGAAGCGTCTCCACTGCGAGCTTTCCAGGCCGTTTCTCCGTTTTGCAGGTTGACGGCGAAAACTGTCTCGCTGCCGCCAGAATTGCCCATCGTGTAGACGAGCCCATTCGAAATCGAAACCGACGAATAGCCCTGACCCATGCCACGGGCAATCCACAGACCGCGCGGCCCAGAAGACGGCCAACTCTGCAACAGTCCTTTGTCGGGAGAAACGTTATCGCGGTTCGCTCCCCGAAACTGATGCCATTCTTTCCCGCCCGTGCTTGCCGTCGATTTTGTACGGCGTTTCGATCGAGCAGACTTCTTGGGAGTGCTGGGTTCCGGCGTGTCGGTTTTGGCCTTCTTCTTTTTGGGTGTCGGCGTTGAGGGTTCGGACGGCGACTTGCTGCGAGCCGAAATCTTCGTGACGGCGCCAGACTTTTTCGTGAATATCGAGACTTGATAGCCGGGTTTCAGCCGTCTCAGCGTCGTCTTCTTGCCGTCCAGTGTGATTCGAGTGGAACTCGATATCTTGTAGTTCTTGACCGTCTTGCTGGTCGTCGATCGAACGGCGATTTTCTTGGAAGACGACGATACGGAACGGATCGACCCGCTGAAGACACCAGCGATGGCCGATGCGGCATATCCAGCCATT
>CAUZVF010000182.1:0-8017 GCA_963582955.1 Planctomycetota bacterium | reverse complement strand
ATATTGTCAGCAACTCGAGTGACGGCAACGGCATCTTGTTCGAAGGAACCAAAGGCCGCTTCCATGTCAGCCGCAGCCGGATCAAGGGCAAGCCTTACGAAGACCTGAAAGAAAACCCGCTTCCCGACGATGCCATCGTGAAGTTATACGGCGGCAAAAAACCGACCAGCCACATGCAAAACTTTTTCGACTGCATCGTCTCGCGTGAGAGACCAATCAGCGATGTTTGGACTCATCACCGCGCCATGACAACCTGCCACTTGGCCAACATCGCCATCCGATTAAACCGAACGTTGGAATGGGATCCCGCCACGCAAAACATCGTCGGCGACAAAGATGCCAACATGTGGCAGGCGCGCGAGCAACGCAAAGGCTACGAAATCAACGTCTCGGTCTGAATCGCGGCATGGGCACTAAACACATGCAACGAAGCCACGATTCGATCATTCCGAAATGGAAAGATCGACAGGTAATCGGAACACGACATTCCGATCACCAACCTGAAGAGTGGCTTTCACGGCGGCTGCGTCGAGCTTGCCAATTACGGCTTCGGCCAACGCCGTGATTCGGATGGTTCCACTGTTTTTGTCGTTCGGCAACGTGACGGGTTTGGAATTGATGGCGGAATGACTGCTGCCACTTTCCAATTGCAAAGTCACATCGCCGACCGACTTGTCAAGACGTTTGATGGTCACTTCGATGTCGGCCGATTCGCCACGCTTTAGCTTGACTTGTTTGGGCTTCACCGCAACCGATACTGGTGGCTTGATGACTTGAAACGAAACGGAATTCGACCACGCATTGGTATCAACCGGTTTCGCCGCCTTCTTTTCAGACGCCGTTGCCTCAGTTTTCTGGGGCGTCAGCTTTGTCGCGGCCGATGCGACAACTGAATAATTGCCGGGCGTTAACTTGGCCGGCAGAGTCATCGCGATCACACCGGCGTTCCGTGCTATTGGAATGTCTTTCTTGACGGGCTTCACGCCTGTGGGCAACGACTTCAATTCGACTTGAATCGGGGCATTCCGTTCCGAATTGGCCGTCTTTGTCTGGACCATGAGCCGCAGCATTGATCCGGCCGGAACGACGTGCGATTCCGCTTCCATCGAAACGTTGAACAAGGCTTGCGGTCCGACATTGGCGAAGAGTCCCTGAGTCAAACGCACGGCGTTACCACCTTTGTGAATTGGAGCCACTGATCGAATTGCATCCAACTTACTATTCGATCGGTCAATGGATTGCAGTCGAATCGCGTGAACGGAACCTTTGTCCGGTAAAAACTCGGCCGGCGCTTCGATAGAAACCATCGTGCTAACTTCACTTGGCCCAATCCAAGCTTGGGGAACGACGAGCCCATTTGGCAGTTCTGCCGGTTCGACAGGTATGTCACCGTTGAATCCGTCTTGTCGCACGGCGATGATTTCGATGACTGCTTTGCCGCCGCGTGGAATTGTAACTCCCGCAAGGCCATTGGATTCGATCGGCCGCGCGAACAGTTGAAATCCCGGGCGCGGCCGTCGAATTGATAGCTCGTATGTTCGATCCAGTCCTGCAACGCTTCCGCCGTACAAATCGCGGACGATCATTCGGTAATCGCCGTCGGCGGGAACTTTCCAAGATTGCGTGCAATCCAGCGAGCCAACAGGAAACGTCGCGGGAAACCCTTTGGGCGCGGCGAAGTCTTTGAATGTGGTGATCGGTTTACCGCTTGCGTCGTGGATCGAGATATCCAAGTCCATCATCCGGCCGATGCGTTCGCCGAATGCTTCGAACCAAAGTGTCTCACCTTTCTTGGCTGAAAACGTAAACCAATCGATGTCGCCTTTTTTCAAAAATCTTCCGTTGATCCGCGCGGGAATTGAAATCGGTTGAGCCGTCTCGATACGGTCGTTGTCCGGTTCGCTCTCGGCCGTGACTTCCTCGCGAGTCAGACCGAAGTTCACACAGCCTTCGATGTTCGGCAAAGAGAAACGAAATCCTTGCCTTACGGCACCTGATGAATCAGTCCATTGCCCGTTGTCGGAATCGGAACTTTGGGGTGCCACGATCTCACGCTGAATCGACACGATTCCGATCGGTTCCGAATTGGCAACCGATTTCCCATCCGGCAATTGGAAACCATACAGTGTGACGAGCGTCTTTTTCCCACGTTGTAACAGACTGGGATACGTGGCTAACAGCCACGGTTGATCACTGATGGAAATACTGTACAAGCTGTGATCGTTTTGCCGGTAGGCACGCTCGTGGACTTGAAGTGTGTATTCGCCCGTTACGAGCAATTCGAGCGACACGATCGGCTCGCGGCGTTGGCCGGTGGAATGCACCACTTCGATGCCATCCGGATCAACGACGGTGACGACAGGCTCGGCCAGTCCGTCGAGTGTTCGTGAGCGGCATTCGATGGTCACTCGTTGGCCTCGCTTGCCCGCGAAACGATACCAATCGATGTCGGCCGCCTTTTCGAATCTCGCACATACGAAACTCGGAACGGTAATTTGTTGAGCAGTCTCGGACGAGTCGTTCTTCGGATCCTCGACAATGACGGATGAGCGAGTGACGACAAATCGTCGCGGGTTGGTCATTGCTTTGGCGGTAACGCACCAGACATCCCTATCGTGAATTCCGGTTTGGCCATCGACCGTGACGCGAAATCGATTGTTTTCGAGATGCTGAGATTGAAGACCGGGCGGCGCGAAGAATAATTGCGTGGCAGTTTCGAGATTCGAACCGTTGAGCGTGACTTCAACGGACTCACCAGCCTGGCAGGCGAAAGGGAATACCGAAGTAAGCTCTGCGTTTTGAGCATGCACGACATTCCGTGCATCACAACACCAGAGAATCTGCCAGACAACCAACACTGTAAGCCAACGATTCATCCGAATGAAAACTCCGACCGTGATTGAATGATGGAAATGCGCGTTTTGCAGTACCTATCGAATATAGCGTAACTTGGAGGCGTGCTACAAAGGCGAGGATATCTCGACTACCGGCTCGCACAATTGTACTTCAGCGACATGTCGTGTGAGAGTTGGTCTTGCTCGGCTCGCGAGACGTCGCTTTCGCACAAGGCAGCTCCATCGTATCAAGCAGATTCAGGAACTGTCCCGAAACAACTTCCCGATTTCTGTTGACTTGTTTAACGGCAAGCCGAAGGCGTCGGTGTTTTGATTGCACGCTGGTATCCGAAACAAGGACGCCTTCGGCTTGCCGTTAAACAATGAATTTAATTCGGGACTATCCCTCAGTGCTGAATGCTGTCTTTAAGAATCGAACGCGGCACGTCGTACGCACGGAATAGACGAATCGATCCCATGTTGTCTATTATTCCTATTATGAATAAATTAATGATGTTACTCGGTCGATAATTACAGACGTGTTTGTCGCTCGATTTATGGCGATCGTTGGAATCCGCGCGATGGGAATCAAGACAAGTTTCGGGTGTTTGCTGCTACTCTCGGTCGTTGTTGGACTTGTGCCGATTCAGACCGTTTGCGCCGCAACGATTTATGTTAACAATCGCATCGGAAGTGACGCTCTTGATGGCAAATCAAGTGGTCTGTTAGGAGCCAAAGCTGGTCCGGTTCGAACGATTAGGCGTGCGCTGAGAATTGCGGATTCCGCTGACATTGTCGTCTTGGCCAATACGGGAACTCCGTACTACGAATCGATTCAATTGTTCGGAAAACGGCATAGCGGAATCGGAATTGGGAAATTCACAATCATTGGAAACGGAGCCGTTGTCAGCGGTGCCCGATTGGTGTTGCCGAAAGCTTGGCGTCTGGTTGGCAGCGATCTCTGGAAGCTGACTCCTTGGCGGAAAGGCCACTATCAACTGATTCTTGATGCGAAACCGTTGCCCGAACACAAAGACGTCGCCAGCTCGGCCGATTTGTTAAAGATTCCACCGGGGCATTGGGCTGCGTGGCGTGGTTCCATTTACTTCAAGACGAAGCCGCTCGAAAGCCCCGATTTGCGAAATTATGCGATTGCCATGCTCAGTGTCGGACTGACTTTGTGCGATGTCCGTGACGTGCAGGTCATCGGAGTCACCTTTCGTCACTTCCGGCTGGACGGCATCAATGCTCACGACCGCTGCCGCAACGTGGTCTTTGACGACGTGAAATCGATCGAAAACGGGCGTGCCGGGTTGGTTGTTGCGGGCTCGTCGTCGGTCCGGCTTGTGAAGTCGGAACTCGCGAACAATCGCGTGCATTCGCTGATGGTTACCGAGCGAGGAGACGCCGTCGTTGACAAGTCGACATTCAGCCAACCGCCGACCGTCATCCAGACTTCTCTCGAAGTCGAAGAGTAGCGTACGTTCCTCGCAACGAGCTACGGTCAAAACCATACGTGAGGAATTACTTCAAACGCTTCCCGCAAGCACGAATTATTCACGCACACGTTTCACTCGACACAACGTTTCGAGGTCGTCAAAGAAAGCCGGATACGTTTTTGCCGTGCATGACGGATTGACGATTTCGATGCCGGGGACTCTCAGACCAATCAGCGAAAAGCTCATCGCCATTCGGTGATCGTCGTAAGTCGAAATCGTCGCAGGCTGGATGGGGCCCGGATGGATTGTAAGTTCATCAGGACCTTCGTCGACCTTGATACCAAGCTTTTTCAGTTCAGTCGCCACTGCGGTGATGCGATCGGTCTCTTTGTGACGAACGTGGCCGATGTTGTGAATGCGAGTCGGTCCGTCGGCAAACGGCGCGACGACTGCCAGCGTCTGTGCCATGTCGCTGATCTCGTTCATATCGATGTCGATGCCGCACAGGCCGGCTCCGTGGACGGTGATGCTGTCGGAATTCCAATCGACTTTGCAGCCCATCGATTCCAGAGCCTCGACGAATTGCACGTCGCCTTGCAGCGCGTGGTGATTCAAACCGCTCACAGTCACTTCACCGCCCGTAATTGCCGCGGCCGCGAAGAAATAGCTTGCGGCCGACGCATCGGGTTCGATGTCATATTCACACGCTCGGTAAGTTTGTGGTTCGATATGATAGCGACCGTTGGTGCCGCAGTCGGCCGTCACTCCGAATTTCGCCATGACGCCTAACGTCATGTCGACGTACGGACGCGAGACCAATTCGTCTTCCACAACGATTTCGACGGCGGCCGTTGCACAAGGAGCGGCCAACAGCAACGCACTCAGATATTGGCTAGAAATTCCGCCGGAAACCGTGGCCGTTCCGCCTTGAAGGCCGTTGGCTTCGATCAGAACCGGCGGGCAGTCATTTTCAGATTCACAATGGGCTGAAACTCCGAGTTCCATGAGTGCCCGGATCAGGTCTCTGATTGGACGTTCGCGCATGCGGACGTTGCCATCCAAACGAAACGTGCCATTTCCGAGCGCACAAAGCGCCGTCAAGAACCGAATACTCGTGCCGCTGTTTTCAAGCGACAAGTCCGCGGAATTCGCATTCGGCGACCCGCTACAACCGCTGACGTCGATCGCATGTGATTCGGTATCGTGCGAGATGGCGATGCCAAGCCGACAGAGACTCTCAATCATCACACGCGTGTCGTCACTATCCAGCGCGCCGGTTAGACGAGAATTTCCATCAGCCAGTGCCGCGGTAATCAACGCGCGGTTCGTAAGACTCTTCGATCCCGGAGGCCGGACAGTCCCGCAAACAGGTCGAGTGACAGGCGTAACTTTGTAGATTTCCGTCATCGTAGAAGTCGGTCGTTCAAGTCTCATTTGGAAGCCCGCGAATGGCGCGGATGAGCCCGAATATGCCGCTGCATTCGCGTCGATTTGCGCAATTAGCGGGCCCGCGATTTGGCTGCGGTTGCGGTGAACTGGTTGGCTTGTTGCTCGAACTCACTTCGACAGCATACACGTCGCGAACAAAATTCAAAACGAGGCAATAGGAAGTGTGTTGACGAATTCGACTGTCAATTCAAACATTCCAGCCGGCGTCGCCAATGAGTTTGACGAACCGGCAGGCGCATAAGTCAGTAATGAATGGTTTACGCTCGCGTCGTTCGATGCACTGCAGCATTTGCAACGATTCGTCGCCGACCGGGATGATCAGTTTCCCGCCGATTTTGAGTTGATTGTAAAGCGGTGCGGGAACTTCTGGGGTCGCTGCCGTCACCAGAATCCCATCGTAAGGTGCTGATTCCGGCCAACCCATAGTCCCGTCGCCACCATGGAATTCGATGTTCGTGAATTGAAGTTGACTCAGCAGTTCTTTTGCGGGCTGGGCAAGTTCCTTGATGCGTTCGATCGTGACGACCGAACGACACAGCCGTGCCAACACTGCTGTCTGGTAGCCGCAGCCGGTCCCGATTTCCAGGACCGTTTCGTCACCACGTAAACCCAGTGCGTGTGTCATCAAGGCCACAATGTACGGCTGGCTGATCGTCTGGCCCGATCCGATTGGCAGAGCATTGTCGTCGTAGGCTGCGTGACGGTTGGCTTGGGGGACAAACAAATCACGGGGCGTACTTTCCATGACATCCAACACACGCAAATCACGAATCCCGTGAGCCTGCAACTGCTGCCGCAATCGCAATTGGCCGGCGCTTCGTTCGGATTCGTTCATGGGTTTCGCACGACAGCAAGTAGGTCCCGCGAGCCGAGCGGGACTTTGAAAACCGCTGATTCTGTGGGTGTTTGGAAAGTCTCGCTCGGCTCGAGAGACCTACTTGTGATCCGATTATGACGATTCAACCGATTTTGTGGACTGTAACGCCACGAGAGAATTTTTCGGCTGTGATCGTTGGAACAATAGGCCGACAGTATTGATTGTAGCAATGGGGGGGGGGATAGGCTGAGTGCGGTACTTAAGAAATTGAAAGGAAGAACGATGCGATTCATTCTGACTGTGGCGATGGCACTTGGATTAAGTTTGTCGACTTCATCGCAAACCCAGGCGGACATCATCATCGACGTCACCGGAACTCCGGGCTCGGGGACGACGACCTGGAGTTTTAGTGGGTCCGCAACTGTCGGCGGCGGGACGATCCGGATCGATGATGACGATTTCGACGTCTCATTCGGTTGGGTCGTCGGTTCGGCATTCTACTCGGGTTCGAACTTTAACATCGATTTCACAACGACGACCGCGACATTCAGTTCCGGTGGCGTAACTTTCGACATTCTTGGTGTCGGTGCGGAATCTTCGAGTCCCGATGAATTGTTCGGAATCGCGATTGACGATGCCAACGCGTCGAGCAGCAATTATCCTTTTGCATCAGGTACGGCACTCACGTCGTTCTCAGGTTCCGGCACGGCTCCGGTTGACATTAACGATTTCGCAGCCGGAGCGACATCCGCGACCGATTGGAATAACAGCCTCTCCCTAAACCAAGGCACGTTGCCGGTCACGTTCAATGTCGGCGGCGGCGGTGCGGCGATTCCCGAACCATCGAGCTTGATTTTGTTGAGCATGGCGTGCGGTGCCGCCGTGTGCGCCAGACGGCGTCGCAAAAAGTCGACGCCAGAGGAATCGCTCGGCACGTAATCTATCCTGCGGGTACCACGTCTTGCCGTTCAGGCAAGGCGTGCGGCGCAGCCGCCGGAAATCGCTCTTGCACGATGATCGCCGCGAGACGGTCCCCTCGAAATCGACCGCTCAGCACCTTGCGGTGGGCAATGGCCGCAGCCAATGAATGAGCAGTTTCCCGTCGCTGCGCGACACGCCTTGCCGGAACGGCAAGACGTGGTACCCATCCCTTTTGATGGTCGTTCTACACGGCCTGCTTCGCGGGTTCGGCCGAACTGCTTTGGACGCGATCCGCCTGCCAGTCAATCAATTGCATTTCGACCGATTCGTAACCACGAAAACTGTTAATCGTCGGGGCGAAACAGATCGAAATCGGACCTTTCACGGCTGCGATTTCACCGGCCCAATCGCCTCGGCCAAATGCCACCCCGCGCATCACCTTACCGTAATGATTGACCTTTATCGACAAATGATGGTCGCCCGCGCCCATTCGCTTGGGTGGTTCCGCCAATTCGACATTCGATGCCGCGAAGATTGGCTTGTGGTTTTCCGCTCCA
>CAUZVF010000181.1:0-8028 GCA_963582955.1 Planctomycetota bacterium | reverse complement strand
GAAGCCGTCAAACTGGGTGCCAAGATCGAATGTGTTTGGCTCACAAACTTGACGGGACCAACATCTCACTTGCCCGCCATGCGGCATTGGAAGAAGATTTCGACGAAAGAGTACGCGAATGCCATTCGCGAAGTTGGCCCCCAACACTTCGTTCTGTCGTCCGATCTTGGACAATACCTGAACCCGATTCCCACAGACGGAATGAAATCATTTGTGTTGGGACTTCGAGAAGCGGGATTCTCGGAAAACGAACTCCAATTGATGTGCCGCAAGAATCCAGCAGGTCTGCTCGGAATGAACGACTAGCCTGGATTCAGCCGATTGGCAGACGCATGTCCGCCGAGAGTGGTGCAATAGCTTGTCGGTTTTTTCTGTCCAAAGTTCGCCGTACTTGCAATACTCGTCCCAGTCAAGTTACGACAACAGTCGCAACTCAATAATAAGCAAGTTACGACCGGTGCGATTGCACCAAATTCTTGCAATGAAAGAATTTCTGCTTGACGGAATTATCGCATCGTGTGTGGGGGCATCGTGTGTGGGGGCAGACCCTGTTTACGGTTTCCCCAGGTGTCGGTTTTTGACTGCCCGGTGACAATGGATGAAAACAGCAAACAGGGTCTGACCCGTTCCAGGAACGGTTGATTCCTCGTTTCATTATCCGACTCCCAACAACTTGCAGGCCTGCTCGTATCCCGGCGCCCGATGCCCATGGTTGTCCTTTCGGTCGTAGCCGTACATGCTGGCCGTGACGCGAGCCAGGCCGACCAGATGCCGCCATCGGAAAGCGAGGCGAGTCGCCGCGAACTCTTCGGTCACGGTGCGATAGTATGCCGAGGGCATTTTGTTCTGTCCGGCCGAAACCCAGTAATCGTTCCGAAAGAACCCTTCCAAGCCGGACATTTCAAAATGGCTGTGCCATATTTCTCGCTGTGAAGCCGGCCGTCTTCGCTGACCGCAAAGCGGAGCAGCAAGTCGAACACCGGCCGCGACGGATGACCCATTTCGCCGTAACGCAGAATCGCGGCAATCAAGCTCGCCGATCCGTGGGCGAAGCTGGCCGCCGCTTGCCATCTCGCCGGTGATCAAGCTTCGCTCGACAAGCTGCTCGAACAACACGCTGCAGCGGCTGTTGGAATCGGCGACATATACACGGCCCTGCAGGATTGGGAGCGGGCGATCGCCGAGTACAGCAGGTTCATCATGCCTGAAATAAGCGATGCGGCTTTGCTGGCCCGCCGCGCCGCGGCATACATCGCGACAGAGCAATGGGCGTTGGCCAAAGCCGACTGGTCACGGGCGACCAGACAGCAGCCCGAACAGCTCCAGCAGGCGTTCGACGATTTCCGCAAGGCAGAACGCTGGAACGAAGCCGCGGAGTTTGGTTTGAGGCTGGCCGAAGCGAATCCGGTGGATTCGTTGGGATGGGTCAAGGTCGCCCCGGTCATTGCTCGCGCTGAAGACGACAATTCCTACGTTGAATTCTGCAAATGGGTCGCAAAGCAACCTGCCGAGACTCCGGAACAGACCGACCGTGCGATCAAGGTCTGCCTCTTAAAGGCGGGCGTCGTCGACATCACCGACCTTCCCGGCGACACGCTGGCCAGGGGGTTGAACGACGGAACGGTGCCCGCCTGGCTGCCGCCGTCGGGATGGGGGTGCCTCGCCCTGTTGGCCTACCGCAATGGCGATGCAGAGTCGGCGGTGAAGTACGTGGCCCAATCTGAGCAACATAGTCCCAACGATTTCGCACACGCGATGAACCTGGCCGTCCTCGCAATGGCCGAGAATTCACTCGACCATCCCGACAAAGCCCGGACCGCACTCCAGGAATCTTCACAACTGATCAGTCGCCTCAAGACGAACTCCGACAACAAAGGTCACCACGACCTGCTGATCGCCGAAATCCTTTTCCGCGAAGCCAAAGCGAAGATCAATGGCCAATCAAAGTCGACCGGTGAGGCGGCCGATTCGTCCGCTGACGCTGACAAGACGCGACCGCAGCCCGACTCCACGGACGTGGATGCCCCCGCAAACGACTGAGACTCTTCGGCCGCGCAAAACGTAAAGCCGTCGCCTGTCGGTATGGCATTTCGACCTCACGATCGTCACGGGCCGAACTCGCGCCGTTCCTCACCGAAACCAAACTCTCCAACCGGATTGCGCAGGTTGGTCACGCGCGCGATGTTCCGCCAGGCATTGGTCGCATCGGAACGGTGTACACCGAGGGAGTTGATAGAAGGTGACAGCCACGTGACAGACACCACATTTGGGGATATAAAGGTTGTCGGGAAACGACAGCAGGCCGGTGAGCTGAACGGACGACAGTCAACAACTTGGCAGCGAATGTCCCTTGATGGTCACACGATGTCTGACGCAACAACGAGCGAAAGCTCAAGCGAACCGACGAACGATGGCAGGACCGAGCGAGCCGCAGAGAGGCTGCGTTGTCCTACTTCTGTATAATTGGTTGCAGTGGTTGTCCTACTGATGGCGGCCGTTAATTTTTTCTATTCCTTCTACTTTTTCTCGAACACAGTGTTGGTCTCGCTCACATTCTTGAAAGGATTGTTGGGGATTGGTGCTGCTCTAGGATTGCTCAATCTGAGAGACGGGTGGCGGTTGTTTGTGCTCATTACCACCGGTCTGAGTCTTCTTGGCCTCCCTTTTTACTTCCTGGCAATAGTGCTTAGCTCAGAACTCTCCCGTCTTGTATCAGAACTGTCCGGTATCGAGTCACGGGTCGGAATCACATTTGCAATAGCACTCGGCTTCGCCATGTGTTTATGGATTTGCAGAACTCTGTTACGGCCAGATGTCGAAACAGCTTTTTATTCGGCAAGGCAGGAACATCCTGCTATTTGAAACCGTAGGTGCCCGCCTTGTTCCTGCCACCGCTACAGCGGAAGATTGCAACCGGCAATTCTCCGTGATACCTCTTTTGCATTATTCAGTGATGAATTAGCTCTCGTCGTCGATTCCAAATCCGATTCGGAAGTGATGTTGTTTGACCTAGAATAGAGGAGCGAGGCATGGTCCACCGATGTTGTCCGAAATGTGGGGGCCAACTCAGCATGGACAAACTGACGTCGAGCGGGCGCGAAATTCGGGATTACGACTGTCTAGCTTGTGGATGGGGTGAATCCGAAGATTGCGGACCAGCAATGTGGACAATGATGTCCGCTAACAGTAATGATTCGGATTCGGATTGCACGAATGAAAAACAGCAGGATCAGAATTCGTAAACAACGTAATCCAAGGACGATTCACATGATTGCTCGCCTTTTCCCATTCGCAATTTGTCTCGGCTTCGTTGTCGGATGCGCCGACCAAGAAACACCGCCGCGCGACACGAAAGCAGAAAACGTCAAAACTGCAACTGAGCAGCCGAGCGACGAACAAAAACCGAGCGACTCGAAAGGCCCCGCTTTCACCCACAGAATCACGGAGCCAACTGAGTATTACAAGGGTGGCCCCCAGCAAGCGCAGCCACCGGACGGACAGTTCAAAGCCGAGACCAAAGTAAAACTGATCGAGAAAGCGGGCAGCTATTCGTTGGTGCAATCCGAAGACGGCGTCGAGGCGTATGTAGCAACGGGCGCTTTGGCTGAGCTTGAGGATGCTGGCAATTCCAAGTCAGATTGAAAGGCCAAGGTCGAGCCTTTAGACATCCGGGTCAGTCAGCTTTGCCAACAGGTTGATTCCTTCTGGGTTATCTCGCAAAAGTTCCCGTTCAACCTGGCAAACTGTCGTGACCTTCCAATGGCGCAGACTATCCGACGAGCAATCGTTCTCTTTGCCAAAGTACTTGAAGAGCGTGCCGTCTCGCATCTCGTAAACAGTGTGAAAGCTGTATTCGCAATCGCAATCAAACTTTGGGCCAAGTTCATCGATCACGTTGGCGTCGTCGTCAAGGAGCCAAAAGCGATGCCCTTTAATGCCCAGGTTTTCATCCACGGAACTGCTCATTAGCAGAAAGCTCGCAGCCGTATCTGTGCCGCAGCGAAACAGCGTTCCATCGATGTCCGGTGGAGAATCCTTGAACTCAGTCAACTGGGGTCCTTTCAGGGTGCTGCGATTTGCGGTGTCACCAATCCCGTCAATGCGTTATTGCTAAGCAGCGTCTTGCGCCTTCAGCAGATTATCTCGTATAGATCATCCCACACGCACTGGCAAAGCCAGTGGCACACTCATCGTCCATATTGCCAGTGCCACCCCGCCGAAAGGAAGCGGACAAACGGGCGGCCGGCACGCGGCGGTCCCTCCCTTCGTCCTCGCTCAGGTCCACTTGCCCGATCTGAAAGTGACAATAATAAACATCCCAAATCCACCGGCACGTCAACGGTCGCGGCTCTCTCGCTCTTCGATTTCGTTGAGTGCCTGTCCGGCTGCGAGACGAACGCTTTGGTCCGTATCAGCGAGTGCATCGATTAGCGATGGAATTGCGTCGCTTGCATCTGGTCCGATCGCACCCAAAACGTCGGCGGCCCACTCACGGACATAGGCACGGTTGTCGTCAAGCGCATCGGCGAGAAACGGAACGGCTGTCGCGCCAACTCTAATCAGAGCGCGAGATGCCTCGCTTTCCAGGTCACGATGCTGTGCTAGCCTTGTTGCACTTTCGGCCGCTGTTTGCTCTTGGTTCCTTTCCGCCGCCGTTTGAAGCTCTTTCAAGCTTTCGAGTTCATCCTTCTGCAAGGCATCTTCGAACTCAGCAATGCGCAGTTTCTCCTTCAAAGACTCCAACTCGGACTGCGGTCCCTCGTCTAACGGTTGGGGAACTCCTTGATCGATTCCTTCTCCGTCTGCAACACGGTCCGCGTCGCCAGGTATTTGCGGTTCGACAATCGAGTTCTCCACGTCTTCGATCCAAATCCCGAGTTGATCGCTCAAGAATGCAAGCGATTCAGGCTGATCGGATTCCGTCTGCAGCAGAACCCTCAGGGCATCGACTTTCGCTTTCAATGCGTCATATTGGGCTGACTTTCGCGCCAAACGCTTTCGTAGGATTTCGGCCTGACGGTTAGGCCGAACCCCCCCATAAGAATTGGTGGCTTTGACTCGTCCGTTTCGGGCGGTCCCGTCGGACACCCGTTTGGAAAGCGATTTCTCTGCTGTATCCAGATCTGCAATCCGCGAGTCCCACAAACTGCCGGATCGAGGTTCAAGCTCTGAAATGAATAGAATAGCCCCTATCAGGACGACGGCACAAACGGCTATGAACACGTAGAGGCTGAATCCCTTGAGATTGTCCATTACCAACCTCCCCAAATTAACTGCGAGGATCGCAGTGAGAGAAATGAAACGCGAGACACGTTCCATAGTAAGCCGCTTGACGCTCTACGAGAAGTCAAAAGGACAGAATTCCGAGCAGCTTAACAATTGTGATTGCGGAGGAAAAAGGCGATGCCGCTTTTTGTCTTCTTGCAAGCTCGGCCTGCGATGGCCAGTAATGGGCTACGACAGTGGTGGCGGTCACTTTTTTCCCGCTCTCGTACCCAAGCTCCGCTAGCTCCGCTTGGGTACGAGGGAAGGTGATACCTTCGCAGCCGCCGCCGAGGCGGTGGGAGTGAGTTCGCGGAGAGGCTTTGAATTCATTGTCGCTGAACGCTCCGTGGTCGGAAGGTCAGATCCGAAAAACCGACCACGGAGTGTTCGGCGACATTCGCGCCACTTTCGCGGAACCTTCGAGAGTGGCGTGCGAAATTCGCACTTCGGCCCGACCCCTGTGATCCGGATGCGAGTGTCGAGGAACTTCAGGACGAAATTAATCGTCTGCGTAAGGACCTGAGACGAGCCGAGATCGAACGAGAAATCCTAAAAAAAGCAACAGCGTATTTTGCGAAGGAGTCGGAGCGAAGTACGCCTGGATCAAACAGCGTCGCGACCGTCCGCGTCCTTAACTCGCTCCAGCAACAGCACGTTGTACCCCCACGGGCGTCATTGCGAGGGCGCCCATCAAGAGACGTTGCACTTACTGCACGATATGCGGTAACGGATTGCTGAGATACACCAGACCAGTGCGAAGAAGCCAAAGAACCCGGACGCGGTCGTGACGCGATTCTATCCCGCATTAGACAGCGACCGAGCCCGGTCGTTATCCAAAACCTTGCAGGCACTCGTCGCACCGGAATCCTGGAAGACCGACGGCAAAGGTGTGATTCATATCGTGGACGATACGTTGGTCGTCCAGCAAACGCGACGCGTTCACGACCAAATCACGGACTTTTTGACTCGGTTGCGAGACGCGGAACAACAATCAGCGAGCAGCGGCGGATTCTGATCGCGACGACGAGAAACATGCGTTTCCGCAGATCTGGACAAAAGGGCAAATCGATGGACGAGGCCGCGATCGCGAAATTGGGTTGCAATCAACTTGACACAATTTGACAGCACCAGTACAAATCCGCGTCCGAAAATCTCGTTAGCGCCGCGGGCACTAGAGACACGGAATCGCGGAGGTTGAGTATGAGTGGGCAAACCTGGGGCTCGGAACCGGCGGAACGAATCGACTACGGCCGTCAGATCGTCGTGCAGGAAGCTGAAGAACTGCAGAGGCTGGCGAAGAGCCTCGGCCAAGAGTTCGCCGCCGCCACCAAATCCATCTTTCAATGCCGTGGCAGTGTGGTCGTTACCGGTATGGGAAAAGCCGGGCTGATCGGCCGCAAAATCTCAGCCACGCTGGCGTCAACGGGAACACGCAGCCAATTCCTGCATCCCGCCGAAGCCGTGCATGGTGATCTGGGCCAAATTCATCAGGACGATGTCATTCTGGCGCTGTCGAAGAGTGGAGAAACCGACGAACTGACGCAACTCTTAAGTCCGCTGAGCGACATGCGGATTCCCATCATTGCCATCACCAGTCAAAGTAACAGCAGTTTGGGCCGCGCGGCTGCCGTGACGCTTGAACTGGGAAAAATCGATGAGGCCTGCCCGTTGGGTTTAGCGCCGACAACCAGCACGACGGCCATGCTGGCAGTCGGTGACGCACTGGCCTTGGTTGCGAGTCGCGTGCGTGGATTCCAGCGAGAGGATTTTCATCGCTTCCATCCGGCCGGCAGTTTGGGTTGGCAATTGAGCCGTGTGGAAACACACATGCGACCGCTCGAGCAGTGTCGGGTCATCGACGACTCACGAACAGTCCGCGAAGTGTTTTCGGAACTTCGCAAGACGGGCCGACGCACGGGCGCTATCATGCTCGTCACCGATGGCGGCGAATTGAGCGGTCTGTTCACCGATTCAGACTTGGCCAAGATGTTCGAGAGCCGCCGCGACAGCGAGTTTGATGATCCGATTACCAACGTGATGACTCACAGCCCGATTTCGATCCTCGCAGGCTCGAAAATGTCCGATGTCGTCGACATTCTGGCCGGTCGTCGCATCAGCGAACTGCCGGTTGTCGACGAACAGAACAAGCCCGTCGGCCTGATCGACATTACCGACATTGTGGCCTTCGCCGTACAGGATTCCGGCAGCGACGACACGGAACCTGCTTTGTACATCCACAAAAAGTCCGCCGCGTAACAAGCTGGACAACGCTCCGTAGCCATCGTCCCGCTTCTGCAATCGACGGATGCACTCGCTGACGTCGTTTCACTTGGATTTCGTCGACTGCGGAAGCAAGAAGACGGTCGATCAATAAATAAGTGTCACATTTGCTGGCAGCCGGATTCGTGAGAATTCGACCGTCGGTCAGGAACGGAATTCTTGCGAATCTGGCGATGACACTTAATTCTCGAACGATCCAGTCGGCTGAAGCCGACAGTAATTGATCGGCCAGTGCTAAGAGCCCTTTTTTGCGAGTGGCATGCGGATTTTGATGTCGTCGCCTCGAGGGGCCTCGTCGCGCCAGCGGCCGCCGTCGTCTTTGCCGTTGGGGCCAATGCTGTAGAGCAAATAGCCGTCTCCCGTACGACGGTAATTCAATTGCTCTTGAGAGAACAAGTCGTCTGGAATCTGTTTCAGGTATTCTGGTCTGAGCAGCCCGAGCTTGTCCGGGTATTGCCCGTGATCGGCATGAAAGGCGGCGAG
>CAUZVF010000180.1:0-8045 GCA_963582955.1 Planctomycetota bacterium | reverse complement strand
AACGTGTGTCACGCAGTTGGATCAACATGTTTTGCTGCCAAATACTGTAGGCTATAATCCGTGAACACGACACGCAGAATTCGAAAGGAAACTGACTGATGCCATCCCTCGGAGTCAACATCGACCACGTCGCCACCATTCGACAAGCGCGCAAGACGATTGAACCTGATCCCGTTTGGGCCGCCGCGCTGGCGGAACTGGCCGGAGCGGATGGAATTACGATTCACCTGCGGGAAGATCGCCGTCACATTCAGGACCGCGATGTGAGAGTCTTGAAAGAAACCGCGCAGGTCAAACTGAATCTCGAGATGGCCGCTTCGGACGAGATCACGCAAATTGCCCTCGACGTACTTCCCGGCCAGGCAACGCTCGTGCCCGAGAAGCGGGAAGAGGTCACAACCGAAGGCGGCCTGGACGTCGTCGGAAACCTGGATCGCGTCCGCGATTGTGCCCAACGGTTGATGGACGCCGGCATCGAGGTCAGCCTGTTCATTGATCCTGATCAAAAGCAGATCGAGGCGTCGAAGGAACTAGGCGTGCAGGCCGTGGAACTCCACACCGGCCGATACGCGGACGCCAAAGACCAAAGTGATATTGATCGGGAATTCACGGCATTGGTCGAAACCGGAAAATTTACGCTCGACTGCGGCTTGGTGTTGCACATGGGACACGGTTTGACTTACCGAAACGTATCCCGTGTTGCCCGGATTCCGGGTGTTAGCGAATTCAACATCGGACACAGCATCGTCGCTCGGGCCGTGATGGTTGGCTTCGAACGCGCCGTCCGCGAAATGAAGGCGTTGGTTTCGGTTTGATCCGCACAATGAGATTTGGATACCACTCGCAATACGATGAATGTAATCGGCTTGGACATTGGCGGAGCAAACCTGAAAGCGTCCAATGTTGACGGGCGATCCGTGACGATCGAGTTTGCAATCTGGAAGACGCCGGATCGATTGCGGGAGCAATTGCGCGATCTGATTGCCTCATTTCAAAATGCCGATGTGTTCGCGGTGACGATGACGGCCGAGTTGGCCGATTGTTTCGCAACGAAAGCGGAAGGTGTTGATTTTATACTCTCGGCGGTTGAAGAGGTCGCCGGGGAAAGGCCGGTATTTGTTTGGCAAACGGGTGCCGAGTTTGTCTCGCCGGAAGCTGCTCGTGAGATTCCCTTGATGGTAGCTGCCGCCAATTGGCATGCCTTGGCAACATTTGCCGGTCGGCTCGTACCGAATGGCACGGCTTTGTTGATCGACATTGGGACCACGACAACCGACATCATCCCGCTGCTCGACGGAGTTCCCGTCCCGGCGGGATTGACCGATTGCGAACGGCTGCGTTCTGGTGAACTCGTCTATTCGGGTGTGCGCCGGACACCGCTTTGCGCGATTGCTCATTCGGTTCCGTTTCGAGACGGATATTGTCCGATGGCGGCGGAAGTTTTCGCGACGGCATTGGACATTTACGTTTGTTTGGGCGAGATTCCCCAGGACGAAAACGATGTCGGTACCGCGAATGGCCGCCCGGCAACTGTTGCCGCGGCGCACGACCGGCTGGCTCGAATGCTGTGCTGCGACCGGAATGAATTCACACGCGACGATGCCGAGTTGGTGTCGCGGTTTCTGGCGGATGTCCAACGGCAACGACTGGCCGGCGCGATGGAGTCGGTCTTGTCACGAACGCCGGGTGCGTGCAAGAACGTTCTCATCGCTGGTTCAGGCACGTTTCTGGCACGAAACCTGATCGTGGGTAGCAAGCGATTGGAGAAAGCTGATGTTGTTTCGTTGTCCGATTGTTTCAGTGCAGAAACTTCCGAGGCCGCGTGTGCTTTCGCTGTCGCCCGATTGGCGGCCGAACGAATTGTGTAGTTCTCACGAGCCGAGCGAGATCGATCGTGTTGGATCCCGTTCGGCTCGCGGGACCTACTTGGCGCCGTAACTTTAGTTTGCGACCGGTGCCGGAATTTTCTCCTCGATCGGTATCAGACGTCGAACGACATCGGGATATTCGACGATCGGATGATTGTCCGAAATAACATCGTCGGTCAGTTGCCAAGTAATTGGATAGTCGTCGTGCAGTTGGCTGAGTGTGACGTAACCGGAATCCGCTCCAGCTCGTAGGACAAGCGCTTCATACAATCGAATCTGTGCGAAGAATGCACTGTCCTGATTCGACTTCAAATGCCACGAGAACTGGTTCACGTCAATCGGAGCGTCTGACGCGACCAGCATGTATTCGTTCTTGAAACTGGCGCAGTGCTTGAACACCGAACGGACCGTTTGCCGGACAATGAGATTCTGCGATTCATTTCCAAAGCTGTTCGAGTAAATGCAGAAGATACCGTTCGATTTCAATCGGCTGCGGACCAGTTGCATGTATTCCCGCGACAACAGAATGCTGCTCCCTGCTTGCTTCAAGTACAACGGCTGTTGCGTGATGATGTCGTATTTCTTCGAATTCAGCGCCAAGCCGCTGCGGGCGTCTTGCCAAATCAGGTTGATTCGCGGGTTCGACTTCACATCCAATGTTTCGTGGCGATAGTCGTCCAAAAATGGCTGCAGCGTGTGGTTGATGTCATAGACATCAACTTGGCCGACCGATTCCAACAGGCTCATTGTTGATGCGGTGACACCGCAGCCGAGGCCGATGACCAGGACATCGTTGATTTCTTGTCCGGAATGGCACAGGGCGGGAACTGTCGCCAACAGCCAATTGTTGTCGCCAATGTGGGCTCCGTCGCGCGCCAAATAGGAATGTTCCATACCATCCCACATCATCATCCCGTCGGGAGTGATCTCGACAACACCATCACGGCCGTAATACGAACGGGTGCCATTCGGTTGAGTCGTGAACCGCACCGAGGCGGATTCGATACCGATCACAATTGCGACGCCGGTCAGCACGACTTGCACAAAACGGAAAAGAACGGGCGATTCATGCTGTCGACGTGACTGAACCGCCACCTCATGAAAGACGATCAACAACAGGCCGATCGCAATCAACCAGGCGTTGTACGTTTGGTCAAACTCGTAACCGACGAGCGTGAAGAACAAGATTCCCGCACACGATCCAATCGTGTTCAACGCATAAAACCGGCCCACGTCGCGTCCCCAATGCTGGCCATCACCGCCAACGCCAACGGCCGGATTGGACGAAACGGCGGCAGGGCTCGCGTTATGCCGCTGCCCGTTCGAAATGTCCTCGTTTAACGGCAAGCCGTCGGCGACTTCGTAATGCAAACACCGGCGCCTTCGGCTAGCCGTTAAACGAGAGATCAACGCCGATCGAGGGGCCGCGTTGGACGACACGAGACGGCCATAGATCATTCCGAATGCCACACAAGGCAGAAAATAAACGACGCCCAGCAGAATGCCGACCGTTTGCGTGGGCGATTCCCATCGGTGAAAAGCGTACAGAACTGGCGTCAAGGCAATCACGATTCCGCCGACAAACGATGCCAAAACCCATCCGGCCGTGCATTTCGCGGACAGATAAATCCCAAGCGACCAAAAGAACAAGAATCCGCAAAGGGTCATGGCGAATGTATAAGGCAGCGGCATCCAAATCAGCGTGTTTAGCCGGAACAGATACATTTCGTAGCCGAGTGCCAAGAAGCCGGTCACGAATCCTAGAATCTCTTCAGTGGTGACGACTGGTGGACGCGCCGATTCTGACCGTCCTGTTCGATGTGAAGGAGCCAGTTCCTGAGTGGCATTGCGGACATCAATGGTTGAAAGGTAGAGTTTTTGGATCAAAACGGCGGCCGCGATTGCCGCCAATCCGTTCGCGGCGGCGGCGACGGCCAGAGCCACCAACTGGCCGTGGTAGGGGACTAAATAAAAGCCACTGGCGACGGCTCCCAAGACAGCTCCGCCGGTGTTGACGCAGAACAGCAGCCCCAGCAGTCGTGATTCGTTGCAATGCAGTTGCCGCTGACACACCTCAGACGCTAGCGGCATGGTGATACCCATCAGAAAGCACGGAATTCCCAATAGGATGACCGCTCCAGCCGTATACAGCACTCGCAGTGGCATCCCAATCGAAACCGCGAAACTCTGAAACGTGTAGATCGTCTGGCTGATGTCGAGAGATAGAATCCCCGCGATCGTCAGATTGGCGAGAAATAGCGCAATTTCGACCCATACAAAGACGGTGGCGGGATTTCTCAGCCGCGCGACACGTCGGCCTGCATAGAGTGAACCACTGCCAAGGCCCAGCATGAAGACCAGCACAACCGTCATCGAGCTGAGCATCTCGCTGCCGCCGAGAAACACTTTCAACGAGCGCTGCCAGACAATCTGATTGACGATCCCGGCAAAACCCGACAAGAACAGCGCCAGAAAAAGAACGCCCAAACCGACGCTGACGCCACGCACGGAAGCATTGCGTGGGCGTGTTACTCCAGCAATTATTGGCCCCAAGGGCTCGCCAAGGTTTGGCCGCGTCGTGCGATCAGAAGTCATGGCAATCCATTGCCTTTAGAACGAATTATTCGTAACCCGAAGCGTAAGCGAGGAATTCAACATGTTTCCTCGCTGACGCTTCGGGTTACGATCAACTCCGATTTTGCGCGGCGTTTTGGGTAAGATAGTCGCAACTCCTGTTGGCCACCAGCTTTGCATCATATTTGCGTTGTTTCGTGAATAATCCGGGTTAGCACGGTTTGAACTTCAGAGTGCCTGATCCAACGGCTTGGGCCGGGGTGATATGGCATTCCTGACAAACCTGTCAATGCCGCCGAGACGAAGCGCAGTTCGAGTTTTGGCCGCGAAATCGCCGGAATCAGCATTATTTTTCAAAAAAACTGAAAAATTCCGGTTTTGCACGCCCGGTTTTGGGCTAAATCCCGTTTGAAAAAATAGAGGCCCTCCCCTAGGACCGTTTCTACCGGGTACGTGATTTTAAGAGACCACTTACTTGGACCGTTTCCAACCCGGGCCGGGGGAGGGTCGCTCTGTTTTCACACGACGCGACCAAGAATGTCACATTCGACCGCTGTGCGGCAAAGACGACGGCTTTTCTCGACGAAACCATCGCCTTTGGCCGATTAGGCGAGCGGCAGATGAGAATTTACCTGCGGATGCTGGCAGCATTCGCCACGTGGCCGACGCTGCCAGCGTCGGAAGGTAAGTTCTCAATCGCCGCTCGCCTTAACATATCTTTTCATTTGGTTCGTACTGCACGTCAACTCAAACGACTGACAAGAATCATTCGGGCCAGAAAAAATGGCCGCCGCGAATTCCCGCGATTCGCGACGGCCCAGGACCCTAATTCGGATCAAGTAAGGATCGTTCTTCTGAATGGCTCGGTGGTTAATATGTAATACCGAGCAGTTCTTCTTCCTCTTCCTGTATGATAATTCGCGGAGTCACCATCAGCATCAAGCTATCCGCTTCGCGGCCGACGCCTGTGTTTTTGAACAAACGACTGATGTAGGGAATCTTGTTGAGAATCGGGACACCCGCCATGTTTCGGCTTTCCCGCAAACGTTTGATACCACCCAACAGCACGGTGCCGCCGTCTGGCACGCTGACCGTTGTGATGACCGAGACGATTTCCTGGACCGGTTGCTGAACGGTGATGTTTCCGGAACCCGCAAAGCCGCCGCCTTGGCCACCCTGTCCTTGCTGCTGGCCACCCTGTCCTTGCTGCTGGCCACCTTGGCCGCCAATGCCGCCGAATCCCATCGCACCGCTTGGACTCGATCGGAATCCGGATAGGCTCATTCCAAATCTCGTGGGACTATGCCCGAACGTTTTCGGTTGGAAGGAGCCAGAATTCAATGCCTTCGCGGCAATTCCAGCGCCACCGCCGATGCCGCCAACTCCGCCCTGCTGGCCGCCCTGTCCTTGCTGCTGACCGCCCTGTCCTTGCTGCTGGCCTCCCTGTCCGCCACCACCACCACCGCCTTGGAACGTGAAGGTGAATATGTCGGTGATCGTTGAAAATCGTGGAACAACAGTCAAACGGACGAATCGACGATCGGCCGAGATGACTGCGGTGACGTTCAATGTGACACCTTCGTTAATTTGCTGAATGACGGGCGTAAAGCCGACAGCAAACGCACCGACCGTTGGAATCACGGCGACGACAAACGGTCGATTGACAACGTCGAATACGGTCGCCTGCTGGCCGTTGAAGAGTGTGACCTTTGGAGCAAACATCAGATTACTTCGCCTGTCGCCTTGAGCGGCATTGATGAAGAAGAATGTTTCGATGTCGCTGAGAATGGCCAAGCCGACGGTGATACCAGCATTAGCGTCGAATCCGCCAAAGTCTGGAACACCCACTTCGAATGATCCTTGCCGGAACTGAATATCCAAATCTGAAGTCAGCGGCCCGCCCGGTGCTCCCAAACCGATAATCGTCCCACGCTCGTATTGGTCACGGCCCGTAGTTTCACGCGGCGGCCCTGGTAAGAAAATCCCGCCGGCCTGACCTTGCTGTTGCTGGCCCTGTTGCTGGCCCTGCTGTTGGCCCTGCTGCTGGCCGCCACCCTGCTGGCCACCGACTCCGCCAAGACCAGTTGACCCCGACATACTACTGGTGCTGATTTCACCAATACTGGTCCCGGGCAAGATCATGCCAAAGTTGCTGACGCGTATCGGTGATTCGACCGTTCCGCCGCCAATACCGCCCATGCCTTGGCCCATGCCCTGTCCCTGCTGGCCTTGCTGTTGCTGGCCTTGAACACCCAGCAGTCCGGCCGAAAAATCGACGGTCCCAAACGGGGGCAGCGGCGTACCGCCAGCACTGACCGCAGGACCGCCAATTGAGTCTTGTACGTTAAAGTCGAAATCGACACCGATCCGTTCGAAAAACCGGTCGGCGATGGTGATGAACCGCACTTCGATCGTCACCTGCAAATCCTGCAAGCGGCGGAGCTGTCCCAACAGGTCGCGGATTTCATCGTGGACCTTCTGAGTCTGTCGGATGACCAAGCTCAACGTGGTCTCGAATCCGCTTATTTTGCCGGCTCCGCCAACTTCATTCCACGAATCAGGTTCAATCGTGTGAATGATCAGTTCTGAGAGGTCGGCGAAATCGATCGCCATTCCTGGTCCCGACAGTTCAGTCTGTGTGGAGTCCCCCCAACGAAACTGGTCGCCGACCGAATCCGAGACTTGGAATTGGCCGTTAACGGACTGCATTCCGCCAATCGAACCGGATATCATGCTGGACATCGGATTCTGCCCAATACCGATGTTGTTCCGCATTTGGCCCAGCGGAACAACCAAGTCGGCGACCGAATAGGTCGCCACGACCATTTGGCCCTGCTGCCGCAATTCACTGGTGATCTTCAAAACGTCGTCTTCAATCGTGTAGGCCAGATGCAGTGGCTCCAACAGCAGATTCAAGACGCTCTTCAACGGGATACTGTCCAGCTTGATGGTGACGGGCGTATTGGATGTGATGCCTTCTTCTTCCAGGCCCATGGCGTCAACAACAACGTTGACGTCGGCAACGCTGCGGACGTATTGAATGACATCACGCAGAGGCTGGTTTTCAAAGTGGAGCGAAATGACCTCATCCAGACTCCTTTGGATGCGTTTTTCTTCATCACTTCGATTCCGATTGTCGGCGTCATAGCGGCCGCGACGGCGTTCGCTGATTTTCTCCCAATCGTCGCCGAACTGCATGGGCTGTCCCGCGAATGGTATGGCGGCTAGCTCTGTTTCGAACAACGCGTCTACGAAGCCTCCTTCTTTCGCATCCCTGAGTCGCTGATTCGCGTCTTCGCGGCGAGCAAACTTGGACTTCCATTTCATCGTTTCCGTGACCGGATTGTAGGGGTCCAGCTCTTTTGCTTTCTTGGCGACAATTTCAGCCTCGCGGTAGCGGCGTTGCTTGAGCAACACATTGAATTCGTCGACGAAGTCCTTCAATTCCTGCTCAATGCGAATTTCGTATTGAATCCCTTGGTCAATGCGTGCTTTTGTTTCGGCGTTCCGGTTTGCGAGTTCGATCATCGGCTGATGCAATGTCATGTGCGATTCAATCTCGCCACGTTTGTTGCGGACCATTCCGGCTAATGGAGCGACCAT
>CAUZVF010000179.1:0-8071 GCA_963582955.1 Planctomycetota bacterium | reverse complement strand
AGGATAAAAGGACGGCTGTCGGAGGTGATGATAGGAGCGCTGTTGATCTGTTGGACTTCAAAGACCGAGACGGTGCGGTCGCTTCTGCTGAGAGTGTCGATGAATCTGCCATCGGGGCTGACGACAGCAATCGTGGCGCCGTCTAGGCCGTTGTTGTCATCGTTGATTCTTTGAATGAAGACCAATTCGCCTGTGTCGAGGTCTCGTCGAAAGACAGTCAGGGCGTCGTCGCGGTCGGCCGTGACGAAGACCAGGTTTCCATCGGGACTGATCGTCACCGAACTGGCTCCATCGAGTCCGTTGACGGTTCCGCCTTGATTCTCATCGGTCAGAGTCTGCAACAGTGTGAGAGTTCCCGACTGTTGATCGCGGGTAAAGACGAGCAATGCATCGTTGTCGTTTCCGACAGCGAGGACGTTTCGGCCATCGGGACTGACGGTGATCGAACGCGCGTCCTGCAAGCCGGGAATGTTTTCTTGGACTTCGACGAACGAAAGCTGACCGGACGTCAGGTCGCGTTCGAAAACGACGAGCGACGTATCATCACCCTGGCTGCTGACGACGTAGACGCTTCGCCCATCTGGGCTGACCGTGACCAGGTCGGCGGAATCCAATCCGTCAACCAAGTCCGCTCCATCAATCCGCCGGGAACGGGAAACGCGCTGGTCCTGGAAAACTTGCCGCTGCACCAGACGTCCGGAATTGACGTCCCGGTCAAAGACGACCAACGTGTCCGAGAATCCGGCAACGACGAATACCGAGCGTCCGTCCTGACTGACGGTCACGGATGCGGCACCGTTCAGCGCATCACTTCTTTGCGTTTCAAGGAAGCTCAGAAGTCCCGTTTCGCGGTCCCGGCTGAAAATGGCGATGGCGTCGGAAATGCCCGACGCGACTATGACGTTGTTGCCATCCGGAGTGATGGTAACCGACCGGGCTCCCAGCAGGCCGAAAACGTCGTTGTCATCATCGTCGGCGATCGTCTGTAGGAAACTCAAGGTGCCGGTTTCGGCATCCCGCTGAAAGACGGTGATCGAATTACTTTGAGAGCTGACAACAATGACGTTGTTACCATTTGGACTCACAGCGATCGACCGTGGATCATCCAGTCCCGTCACCTCGATGGCATTCAGAAGCTCGCCATCGACGAATGAATCAGAAAAGTCGATCTGACCGGTACCGGTGTCAAGTTGAAACACTGCCAGCGCATCAGCGGTACTGCTGGCCGTCAGCACGAATTGTCCATCCGGACTGACGATGACCGATCCGACGCCATTCAGAATGTCGATCGTTTCCCGCCGAGTCCGCCCGTCGATATTCGTGACTTTCTCGACATCGAGGTCTCTGAGAACTTCGCGAAACGTCAGTTGGCCCGACGAGGGGTCTCGCTCGAAGACGGCCAATGCGTCATCCCGTTGGCCCGTCACGAAAACGAACCGACCATCGTTGCTGACCGCGACGGAACTGGCTTGGCCGAGTCCGTCAACGGTTTGTCCATTTTGCTGGTCACCGTCACGGATTACATCGAGAAATGTCAGCTCACCGGTCTGTGTGTCGCGGCTGAACAGTACGAGTGCATTTTCATTGCGGTTAGAGCCCGTCGCGAACACGTTGCGGCCATCGGCGGTTACGGCAATCGAACTGACGTCTTCCAGCCCATCGATGCCATTCGTACCGTCGCGAAGCGATTGCAGGAATGTCAATTCTCCCGATACGACGTCGCGGCTGAAGACGGCAACGGAATCGTCGCGAGTTCCCGCCGCGTACACACTGCGGCCGTCGGGACTGAACGTTACGAAGCTGGCACCCGCCAGACCGTCAACCCCGTCTCGGTTGTCACGCACTGTTTGCACAAACGTCAGTGCTCCGGTCGCGGCATCGCGGCGGAAAATCGTCAACGCGCTGTCGGATTCGGCTGCAACGATCACACTGTTACCGTCGGGACTGACGACAACGGATGTTGGTGCGTTCAAGCGGGTCACGCCACCTTCGCCGTCGCGTTGAACCTCGACGAATGTTAGATTGCCCGTGTTCGGATCACGCCGAAAGACGGCAACGGCATCATCGTTGCGTCCCGTGACAAACACATTCAGTCCGTCGGGGCTGACGGCGACGGAACTGGCACCGTTCAGGCCGTCGATCGTGTTTTGCCCTTGCGTCTGTCCGTCGACAAGAGTTTCGACTACGCGGAATTGACCTGTCTGTGGGTCACGGCGGAACAATGTGATGGCATCGGATATCTGACTGACGACGAAAGCGTCGTTTCCATCGGGGCTGAGAGCAACCGAAGCCGCGCCGTTCAAACCGTCGATTCGGCCGTCACTCTGAAACGCGCCGTCGCGGATACTGTCAACAAAGTTCAGCGAATTCGGGTCAACGGTCGTGAGCGTTCCGTCTAGGTTGGTCAAAAACGAATCGTTGTCGGCCGCGGAATCGACCCTCAGCGTATCCGTCCCGTCCGTGCTCGCGAGTAACTGAATCGTCGGGAGTTGGCCGGATTGCGTGAACGGCAGATCGACACGGACCTGATCGGGACCGTCGGCGGAAACGTCAATAAAAATGCGTTCGACGTTCTCGACTGTGATTGGAGTGGAACCATTCGAAATGCTGTTGCCGGATAGGACGAAGGAATCGGCCGCTGAGGAATCCTGAATCACCAATCGGTCATCAGCCCCGTCGCCTCCGTCAAAACGGATTCCTTCCGATAGATTCAGGCCGCCGCCAGTGCGGAAATCGACGGTCAGTGAATCGGCCTGGCCATTGACTCCGTTGATGATGGCCGCGTTTGTCTCGGCCGCCGCTTGGCTGCGGACAACCGCGTTGTTCCGGAGCAGCTCGACGTTATCACCATTGCGACGAAGTACGAATTCGTTCGGATCACCGTCCGAGACGGCGTCGAAAGTCAGTGCGGTTCCCGAAAGCATTTGCCGCTCTTCGAGCGATTCGACATAACAAGATACCGGAGATGTAGGCAACAGACGTCGTCGGCTTCGCGGTCGAATCTTGGGTTTGATCCGACGCGAATGTGACAGCGAATGAAGCCAATTTGTGATACCCATTTCTCTGGTCCGCTTCTTCTTTCTTGCTGTGCGGTGTTTGATGCGTTGCTAACACGTAAATGCACTTTCTTCCCACAATCTGGTCACCGGAAACGAGCGACCGCCAAAGTTTGTGCGGTTCGACAGTTGATCCAATTCGTTTGATTCGCACTGTGAAAGTGCCACATCCCAGGCAGCCTCGGTCACGCGTGGCTAAAGAGCGATGCCATCACGAAGACGCCGAGTGTTGCGCATTTGATGACACGTCCTCGACGGTTTCTTGCAGTACGAAGGACGAGGTGATTCGCGTAAGCCATGTCCATTTCATGTGTTAGGCGATGTTTCCGAGAATTGAGCAAATGAACGGCATCGCAAGTGCCAACAACTCGCCGATGGGTTGGAGTTGTCTGCTTTTCTGTTTCGGGAAGTTCCCGAACAAACATCCCCGATCGTTGAACATGATCAGAAGAACTGATCAGGAAAGGAGTTTTTACGATGAACTCAGTTCAAGTTAGCTCAGGAAAGTGCAAGGCCGTGCGTGAGTTGAAACGGCTTCGCACTTCGAATTCTTCACGGAAGTCAATCGAACGTCACCGATGCTGTCGGTGCTGCCGTTGCTGCCGTGGTTGGTAGAATGGCGAGGCCATTATGTCTTGTCCGACCGGAGCCGCGGAAAGTACGCGAATCGATCGCTCGAACCGGACATTTCAGAATGGCCGTGCCACAATTCGGTTTCCCGATCCCCTTGTGCTGTCGGTGAGTAGAACTGGACGGCCCGTCTTGCTGTGCTTGCCGCGGTTCAGGGGGATCAATCGATGGAACGAGGAGTCAACGCAATGGTCCCGGCAATCGGATACGCGATTCGCGAACAAAACCGCCCAATCTTGGACGATCCAGCCATCAACGCCGCCGAAATCACATTCGAACGAGCCGACGACCCGCTTCGGCTGGATCGATACATCGACATGTTGGATTTCGACCACGTCAGCGTTCACGCTTTGAAGCTGTCGGTTGCCAGTCCGGATGCACCGGGCGAGCAATATATGCGAGCCCTCAAGACGATTGCCGAAGAAAACGGAGCCGCGTCGGTCAGCGACCACTTGGGTTTCACACGCGACGGGCACCACGGGGTTGAAATGGGACATTTCGCGCCGCCGCCTTACACCGAAGCGGCACTCGATGCGACCTGCCGCAACATCGGCATCATTCACGACTATTTCGGCGACATGCGGTTCTTTCTCGAAAACATCGCTTATCTGTTTCAATTCGAAGGCACGATGAGCGAATCGCGATTTCTTTCGCGGGTTCTGCGCAAGACTGGTTGCGGTTGGTTGCTTGATGTCACAAACGTCTATGCCAATGCCCGGAATTTCGATTTCGACGCGGCCGAATTCATCGATAATGTGATGCCGAATGCTTCGCGTGTACAAATACATTTAGCCGGCGGCTTCTACGATGAAAAGGCCGAGATGTACATCGACAGCCATTCGCATTCGATCCCGGAACCCGTCTGGGATCTGTATCGAATGGCCTTGGAACTGGGACATGGCAAAGTCGAAGCGGTGTTCGTCGAGCGGGATCAGAACTTTCCGGAAGAAGACGGCTGGCGTGACGAAATTCGCCGAGTGCGCCGGATGGCCGAAGAAGTGGGAATCGCCGCATGACTGTTTCAGTCAGTAAGTCACAAGAATACCGCGATCAAATCGTCCGGTGCGCTCAATCATTGGCAATCGCGAAGATCGAAACCGTCAGCCACGACGTCGACGACCGGTTCACTCTTGACCAAGTCAAGATGTTCGTCGACGGCAATCTTGACAAGCGATACCAGAAACTGCTCGATCAAGTCGAATTGCTGAACGACGCATTCGACGATTTGGAAGACTTGGTCGTCGACTACGTCAAGACGATTCCGCTTGCGGCCTATGACACTGGTTGCAGCGATGGAACTCGCTTCTTGCAGTGGATTGCGGAAACACGACGGCCGTCATTGAGCCAAACGGACTTCATCAATTGCCAATTATGCCGCAATGAAATCGAAGACATCGCCCGCGCCCATCGCACGGCGCACGTTCGCTTCCAGGAATTATGGAGCACCGCCGACACGCTGGCCGGACAGCTTGGCGAGAATCCAAGTCTGTCGATCTTCATGAATCCCGTCTGTATTTGGTCGACGTTTCAGTCACAAGCGCTGCTCGACGACGACACACCGGCTCCGACTCGAGTGTTGTTCTTTGTCGCGGGAAGCGACATTCGCACGTCAGTCCTCGAAGTGTCGGCGCAATCGCTGTTGTCTTCGCTGGAACGACTGACGCCGTGCAGCTTGGACGAATGGTTGGCCGATTCGCCGCACACCGACCGGGACGACTTAATGGAACTCTGCCGCGACTCGGCGGAAATGGGAATTATTGCATTTGGTTGAATTCCTCACGAGTAAACAATGCCGACAGCCGAACTGAAATCTCGCGATGCCGAACAAGACACTGGCTGCGATGAGAGTCTTCGATCACCTCAGTCTCAAAGCCGTTCCATCTGGCATCTCTTTGGTCGCTATCGCTTTCGAATCTCTTTGACGTATGCGTTATTCAATGTCGAAAACCTATTGCGATTGGCGCAGCCGTTGGTTCTTGGTTGGGCCATCAACGATTTGCTGAACTCCTCTTACACCGGGCTCGTCTGGTTTGTCGGACAGCACATCGCTCACTTGTTGGTCGGTACGTTCCGGCAAATGTACGACACGCGGACGTTTACAACGATCTATTCGGACGTTGCCACGCAACTTGTCGTCGATCAACGCAGCCAGCAGGTCGACCTTTCGCGTGTCGCGGCACGGTCGGCTTTATCTCGCGAGTATGTTGAGTTCTTCGAACGCTCGGTTCCGATGATGATCCGTGCCGGTTACTCGGTCGTCGGAGCGTTATTGATGCTGTCGATTTACGACTGGATGCTGATACCGATTTGCTTGGCCTTGCTGCTTCCGGCGACCGTGATCAATCGTTGGTATGCAAAACGCACACTCCGGCTGAGCAAGAAATTGCACGACGAACTCGAAAACGAAGTCGAAGTCATCGGCCCCGGCCAGTCAAAGGAAGTCCGAAACCACTACGATTCAGTCGCCCGATACAGAATCAAACTCTCGGACAGCGAGGCATTCAACTTTGGGTTGATGGAACTATTCGTGCTCAGTGCCTTGGTCGTCGCGCTGATCCGCGTCTGCGGCCCATCGGCGTCCAATGTGGGCAATATCTTTGCCGTGTTTCGCTACCTGATGATGGTCCTCATGGGACTCGACGCCGTTCCGCGATTGGTGCAACAAGTCAGCCGACTGCGCGACATCAACCAACGGATGAGCATTTGAAATCCGTGTCGGCCACGTGCGGAAGTCTTGCAGTTCCGCGATGCACCGGAGCCCGCAGCTCAGATTTTGCGGACAGTCTTAACTCCAATGAATTGTTTGTTCATGTTGGTCGCCACATTGATGCGTTGACAGCGTTGAGCAACAAATCTTCCATAGCCTACTGCCCATCGGTTAACCCGGTTTCGACTGCTGGTCCACACCGCATGACAACACGTGGCGGCTTTACGTTCGCCGTTTAGTTGTTATCGTTGTGACTTACTCAGCGCACCTGCTTTGATGCCAGTCGGTCGCCAAAAAACTCAAACTGATCGCAGGCAACTGTAGCCTGAATCAGCAAATCTATAAAGTGAGTTCAACTTTGAGCACAGTTTGGACAAGTTGGATTGAATCACCGTGGCTTTCCCGCACGGAAGCGTTTGGGACTGTCGTCCGACTGTGCGACCGTTTGCTGCGATCATCGCTCTCGAAACCGGGGCTCAACAGTTACCTTCAAAACGAACTCCCCGAGATCGCGACGGAATTGTCGGTTCAGTGGGCGGCGATCGTTCAAAAATCTCCCGAATGGGAAGTTGTTTCCGAATGCGGCCGGCATGCATTGTCCGACATCCCGTATCGGTTGTTGGAAGAAGCACTCGACCGCAATGCCAGTTTTTTCACGGAGGCGGCGGACGGTTGGAGCATTATTGGCGTGCCGTTGGATTCGCATGTCGAAAAGCAGGACGTGTTGGCTCTTGCCGGCCGCCGTCTGACTGACGATATGTTACCGGTTGCAATGGCTGTCGGACGCGCGCTGGGTTACTGCATCGCGATGAGTAAACAGATCGAACGCGATGCATTTCGCATCGACCGTCTGCGTGGCACTCTGCACATCGCGTCGTCGTTTGCCGGCGCCAAGGAAACTCAACCGTTGTTGGACTTGATCGCCGACGAGGCCACTCGATTGTTGAGTTGTGACCGCGCCAGCATTTTCATCTGGGACAAACCCAATCATCAGGTCATTGCCTGTCCGGCTCTGGGAGTCGAAGGCCGCACGCTGAAACTTCCCGACGACGCCGGAATCGTTGGCGAGGTGATCCAACGCGGCATGACGATTCAAGTCGACGAACCCTACGGAGACCCGCGGTTCAACAAAGACGTTGATAAGAAGAGCGGCTATACAACGCGCAACATCCTCAGCGTACCGATGCGTGACGGCGACGGCGACGTGATCGGCGCCTTTCAAGTCTTGAATAAGAATAAAGGCCGATTCAACGAAGACGACGAAGAAGCGCTGAGCGAACTGGGAATTCAGGCGGCGGTCGCACTTCAAAATACGCGTGAGCGGGAAGAGTTGCTGCGGAACCATCAGCAACTGACCGAACAAGTTGCGCAGGGCGTCAAGCTGATCGGCGAAAGCCCGGCGATTGTCGCTCTGCGTGAAACCGTCAAACGGCTCGCGACCACCGATCTGCCCGTCCTGATTCTGGGCGAGAGCGGAACGGGCAAAGAAGTCGTCAGTCAAGCTCTGCATTTTCGCGGACCACGCGCGGGAAAGCCGTTCGTCGCCGTCAACTGTGCGGCGTTGGCCGAAACATTGCTCGAGAGCGAATTGTTTGGGCATGAGAAAGGTGCGTTCACCGACGCTCACGAATCGCGTCCCGGCAAGTTCGAATTGGCCGAAGCCGGCACATTATTCCTC
>CAUZVF010000178.1:0-8071 GCA_963582955.1 Planctomycetota bacterium | reverse complement strand
CATTCCTGAACAGTCTGCGAAAAGTCGGGGGCGGATTCACCGTGGAACCTGACGGCATCGTATTTTTTCGGAGTCAAGAAAATCTGCGGCCCATTCACCTGGAAACCGACGTGCATCCCGGCTTCATGACGGATTGGCAACAACCATTCGTTGTCATGCTGACACAGGCCGAGGGCATGTCGGTCGTCCATGAAACCGTCTACGAAAAGCGGTTCGGATACACGGGACCGCTTCGCGATATGGGAGCCGACATCGATTTGGCGAAATTCTGTTTGGGCACGCAACCGTGCCGATTCTCCAACCAAGACCACGACCACAGTTGTGTCATTCGAGGCCGCACGCAACTGCACGGCGTCCCCATCCAAATTCCCGATTTGCGCGCCGGTTTTGCATACATCGTCGCCGCGCTTGTTGCTCAGGGAACAACCCAAGTCAGCGGCATCGAATTCGTGGAACGCGGCTACGCCTCGGTTCCTGAGAAATTACGTGCCATTAACGCTCAAATTGACGTCGAACGAACCGAGACCACGGCCGACCGACAAGTGGCATAGACTTTTCAAGCTCATCGCAATCTTGATGCCACTACGTCTTCTTTCAACGCAGTCGGACATGCAGCTTCACCACACCTTGAATTATGCAACCTGTCAGATTCGAACGTATTAGATTCGATCCTTGAGCCAACGCATTTGGCCGGATAACCTAAGAAGGTGTCGCGTTAGGTCACCGCCTGGATCCGCCGATCGATGACGAGAGTCCGAAAACCCGTTCAAAACGAATACGCCATTCGGGCTTATCGTCCGCGGACATTCTCACGCCGCAACTTTCTGACGAGCGCGGGCGGTGGACTTGGCATGATCGCGCTGACGTCGATGCTCGCTCGCGATGGTCTGCTTTCCAAGTCGCAGGCAGCGCCTTCAAATGTTGCCGAAAATCCACTGGCACCGAAACAGCCTCATTTCGACGGCCGAGCCAAACGGATCATTTACTTATTCATGCACGGCGGACCCAGTCATGTCGACTTGTTCGACCCCAAACCCGACTTGATCAAGTTTGCCGGCCAACCGCTGCCCGACAGTTTTGGGCAAGTGATGACACGTCGCAAGGTCGCCAAGAATCCGTTGCTGCCGCCGCTGAAACAGTTCCGGCCGCGCGGAGAATCGGGTCTGGAGATCAGCGACTTTCTGCCACACATCGCCGAGTGCGCCGACGAACTGTGCGTGCTCCGCAGTTGCCACGGCGATAGTGTCAATCATCCACAATCCGTCTATCAGATGAACACAGGCAGTATTCTGATGGGCAGACCCAGCCTCGGCAGTTGGGTCAGCTACGGATTGGGCAGCGAGAACCAAGACATGCCGGCGTTCGTTGTCATGCCCGATCCTGGCAGCGGAGTCAAAGGCGGTCCGCCGGCCTGGGGCAGCGGCTACTTGCCGGCAACGTTTCAGGGGACGACAATGCGGCCCGGCAAGAGTCCCATTTTGCACCTGAGACCGCAGCCGGAAATCTCGGACTCGCAGCAACAGGCGACACTCGATCTCGTTCGCCGACTCAACCAACGTCATCTTCAAGAGCGAGATTTCGACGACGACCTTTCCGCGCGAGTCAACTCGTACGAATTGGCGTTTCGCATGCAATCGGCGGCTCCGGAAGTTGTCAACCTGAGCCAAGAAACATTGGAAACGCGGCGGCTTTATGGAATCGGCGAAAAAGACACCGACGAGTTCGGCACGCGCTGCCTGTTGGCTCGTCGCATGATCGAACGCGGCGTGCGGTTTGTGCAACTGTATTCGGGCGACACCGGCGGCTGGGATGCTCATCGCGATGTCGCTCGAAACCACGGCGTTTATTGCCGCCGCACCGACAAGCCGGTGGCCGGTCTGCTGAAAGACTTGAAACGCCGAGGCCTCTTGAACGACACGCTGGTTATCTGGGGTGGCGAGTTCGGACGCATGCCGATGAGCGAGCAAGGAAAAGGCCGCGACCATAATCCCTGGGGCTATTCCGTGTGGTTCGCTGGCGGGGGAGTGAAGGGCGGGATGTCTTACGGAGCCACTGACGCCATCGGCCTCCGTGCCGCTGAAAACAAAGTCCACGTCCACGACCTGCACGCAACAATTCTGCACATCCTGGGCCTCGGCCACGAGGACCTAACCTACTTCCACAACGGCCGCGACGAACGCCTGACCGACGTCGCCGGCCAAGTTGTCGATGAGATACTCGCATGACCCGCCATCTCGACAACAAGCACACGTCATTCAGTCCCGGAGGCACTAAACACGCGCTGATCCGTCCCAGCCGCGAGTCGCACGCACCGTTTAGTCCCAGCCGTACATTTCACGCGTCATTCAGTCCCCGAGGGACGGCATCGGGTAGCCTGGAGCGTAAGCGCCAGGGATACGTGTCGATCATCAATTCGCGAGCCCCGGAGGGCAACGCCGTGACGGATTTGTTCCTGGGAAAATCGTGGGATTTGATGGTAGCCGGAGTCGCAAGACTTCGGGTGCGCCACGGTCAATGCCCGAATTCTTGCGAATCCGGCTACAAAAATCCGTCACGTCGTTGCCCGGAGGGGCGACACAATCGAGTCACGCTTGATTTCTGTCGCCCCTCCGGGGCTCAATCCGTCAAATCGATTCCCCTCCTGGGGCTCACGCCCCAGGCTATTACCTGCCGCCGCTCCGCGGCTAATCAATCAAATCGCGTTTTCCGTCATATCCAAACGTTGCTGTTCGTGGCCTGCTTGTTTGCGATTTCCCTGACGCCATCGATCGCGGACGAAACGACCAATCCCTCGACTTCCAACGAGAAACCGATCACATCGGATGACCGAGAACATTGGTCGTTTGCTCCTGTATCCAATCCCAACATTCCTGACGTCACCGATCGCACATGGCCGCGCACACCGATCGACAACTTTATCCTTAAACGCCTTGAAGATGCCAATCTATCACCATCCCCGAAGGCCAATCGATTCACATTGATCCGTCGTCTGACTTTCGATCTAACCGGTCTGCCTCCAACGTCGGATGAGATCACGTCATTCGCGAACGATGAATCGGCCGACGCGTATGAACGATTGGTCGATCGGCTGCTCGGTTCGACGTCATACGGTGAACGCTGGGCACAACATTGGCTCGACCTGGCCCGTTTTGCGGAAACTGACGGCTTCGAGCATGACAAAATCCGGCCCGACGCCTGGAAATACCGCGACTGGGTCATTGACGCGCTGAACCGTGATCTTCCTTACGATCAATTCGTGCGTTTACAACTGGCCGGTGACGAGCTGGCCGCGGACGACGCATGGGCCCAAAACGCGACACGGTTTCTGCTGTGCGGGCCCGACATGCCCGACATCAATCTGACGGAAGAGCGACGGCATAACTTTCTGAATGACATGACGGCAACTGTTGGCTCGGTATTCTTGGGACTTCAAATTGGTTGTGCCCAATGTCACGACCACAAGTTTGACCCGGTCAGCCAACTCGACTTTTATCGGCTGCGAGCCTACTTCGACCCAATCGTCGAATTTCAAAATCGAAAGACGGTACGGCTGTTCGAGCCTGAGCGGATTCGTCCCAGAAAGAGCTACTTGATGGTCCGCGGTGATTTCCGTCGACAAGGGCCGCAGGTTTCTCCGAGTTTTCCCAGAATTGCGAATCCGAGAAATGATTCTGACCCTGATGATTCTGTAATTGAAGGAGACAAGAAACTGGGACCGCGGACTGTCCTCGCCAATTGGCTGACTCGTCCGGACAATCCGCTGGCGACACGCATTATCGTGAATCGAATCTGGCAATATCACTTTGGCAACGGCATCTGCCGTTCTCCCAGCGATGTCGGTGTCATGGGAGAATGGCCCAGCCATCCTGAACTGCTCGACTGGCTGGCTCAAGAGCTTCCGCGCCGGAACTGGAGTCTGAAGTCGCTGCACCGTTTGATTGTCAGCTCGGCAACGTATCGTCAAGCGAGCGTGCCGACCGACGCAACCCGCAACATGTTGCAGAAGTCTAAGCAGCAGGATCCCGACAACGAGTTACTGGCAAGGTTTCCACGCCGTCGGCTGGAAGGCGAAGCCATCCGCGATGCCATGCTGGCCGCATCGAATCAACTGAGTCAGCGGCGCGGTGGTCCTGGAGTCCGGCCGCCGTTGCCGAAAGAGTTACTCGTGACCCTGCTGAAGAACCAGTGGCCCGTGACACCAGACAAAGAAGATCACCGCCGTCGCAGCATTTACCTTTTTGTTCGACGCAATCTCAGATTTCCGATCTTTCAGGCTTTCGACAAGCCGGACATGAATGCCAGTTGTCCACGTCGCAACACATCAACGATTGCTCCGCAGGCGCTGACACTCTTGAATTCGAAATTATCGCTGTCCGCCGCGCGTGCACTGGCTGGGAAATTGATTGCTCAGGCCGGCACCGATCCGAGCGATCAAGTCACGCTATGTTATCTCTCGACACTCGCCCGGTTCCCGACCGAATCCGAACTGACAACGGCCGTTCAATTCCTAACCGGACAAGCCGCGCGATTGCGGGTTGATCGGCGGCGAGCCTCGGAATTGGCTGTTCCCGTTGGCCTCCCGCAAAACAGCGATCCATTTCATGCCGCGGCATTGACGGACTTCTGTCTGGCAGTATTCAATCTGAATGAATTCGTTTACATCGACTGACACCTTCGAAAGATACAGGCATGAAATCCACGAATCAGTCACGTAGAACATTTTTGAAGTCAGCAGCGTCGTCGGCGATCGTCGCATCCGTGACCACTCGATCGCGCGCTGCCGGAGTTTCTGGAAGATACGCCGGGCTCAACACAGGCCGCTATCTCGGGAAGGTCAAAGTCGAAGCGACAATCGTCGACAAAGAGATTTTCACGGAAGGCCCAGCCGGAGCACCGGACGGCACGCTGCTGTTCACCAACGTCCCGGCCGAGAAAATTCTGAAGTGGGATCCGAAGAATAAGAAACTCACGGTCTTTCGCGAGCACAGCAACAAGACGAATGGGTTGTTATTCGATTCCAACGGGAATTTGCTGTGCTGTGAAGGCGGCGCTGCGCGCGTCACGCGGACCGACATGAAAAACGGTAAGGTCACCGTTTTGGCGAATACATTCAACGGATTTCCGTTTGCAGCCCCAAACGATGTGGCCTTGGATGGAAAGGGGCGCATTTACTTCACATCACGGCCCGGCACGAAGGATCCGAAAAAGGGCAACGCCAACGCCGTTTATCGCATCGATCCCGACGGACATGTCGATCAGATTCTGGTTTGGCCTGACGTGCATATGCCCAATGGAATTGTCACGTCTCCCGACAACAAGACTCTGTACGTCATCGAAGCGCATCCCGACGCCGACCGCAATCGCAACATCATGGCTTACGACTTGAAAGAAAACGGCACAGTCGTAAACGCCCGAACGCTGATCGATTTCTATCCCGGCCGCAGTGGAGATGGCATGTGCATCGACGCCGAAGGCAACTTGTACGTCGCTGCAGGTTTGCATAAAACTCGCAAGACCAGCGAAACACTCGACACGCGGCCGGGCATCCACATTATTTCGCCGAAGGGCCGATTGTTGGGTAATGTGAAGACTCCCGAAGACACGATCACAAACTGCGCATTCGGCGGCAAGGACTTGCGCACTCTGTATGTGACTTGCGGCACGAAGTTGCTGAGCATTCCGTCAGACATCCCCGGCAAGCCAGCGTATCGTCCCTTGTCTTAGGCGGCGGCTGACGCAAACACGTGCCTCCGTCGAAATCAAAGGCTAGCCCGAATTATTCGTAACCCGAAGCGTAAGCGAGGAATTCAACATGTTTCCTCGCTGACGCTTCGGGTTACGATCAACTCCGATTTTGCGCGGTGTTTTGGGTAACATAGTCGCAACTCCTTTTGGCTACAAGCTTTGCATCATATTTGCGTTGTTTCGTGAATAATCCGGGCCAGCGGGACGCGTAATCGTCCTGGCCATTAGAAACCGCGGTCGAATCGAATCGACACGCTGCCAGAATGGAACGCAAGTCGCATCAGCCAGATGCGAGTTACGACTATCTTTCCCAAAACACCGCAGAAACTCGGCGGGAAAGACAACGCAAACGAACGAAGGGCTTTGGGCAGCCGTTGACCGCAACGAAACATCGGATCAATTGGGCCCAACGAATTAAGGAGGTTGGATGCGGAACTGCCGGCGGCCATTATCCGCCAAACGCTCCGTAGCGGCGCACTCCGCGAGCGAATGCGATTCGGTTTGCCAACAACAAGAATACGATCCAGGCAAATCCGATGCTGAGTTGCACGAATAGTTGCTGTCCCGTGTATGCTTCGCGCTGCTGCATGATGGCGGCGGGGACGTAGGCCAGGTATTTGAATGGCAGATACTGTACCCAATCGCCGAACTCGCCGAGCCAGTCGAGTGGAATCATGTGGCCGGACAAGAAGTAGTTGAACATCATGTAAATGAATAACAGCGAACTGACTTCCAAGAACCAAAACGAGATCAGTCCGATCAGCGATTCCAACAAAAAGCCGATCAAGAAACCCATGATCAGGGAAACGACGAAGGCGGCGATCGTTGTTGCATCGGGCGCGATGTCGAAGTAGTCGCGGCACAAATAAAACACCAGCGCGAACGGTGCTGTTGCAATGAAGTAATAGACCAGCTTGTGGGCGATTCGGTGCCAGAAAAGATAACCGAGCATGTCGATCGGCTGCGTCAGGTATTTCTTGATTGTGCCGTCGCGCACGTCGCGGGCGATACCGCTGGCCAGTCCCGGCATGCTGGAAAAAGCGCGGCCCACCATGGCCAACAGGTAATACGCCACCATTTGGCGGTACGAGTAGCCGTTCATCGTTTGGTGCTCGTCCGAGGTCCCGGCGGCGTAGATTGCTCCCCACAGGAAGATTTGAGTGACGATGGGCAGGAATCGCATCAATGTGCCGAAGGCGAAGTCGGCACGATAAACGAAACGCTCTTCGATGCATGTTTTGAGAATGACCCAGTTGGTTCGGGCGCGGGCGAGCATGGGCGATTTTGGATTTTGGATTTTAGTTTTGGGATTTTAGCGATTGAGTCATTTTTCCACCGACGCGGGGTCGGTGGGGGTATTGTTTTTCGAGTTGGTTGACGTGAACATTTCGGCGATGACTTCTTCCAGAGGCCGTTCTTGGACGCTGACGTCTTCGATGTCGTACTGTGAGAGAATGGCGGTCAGGATTTCTGGAATCTGGTTGCGAGGGACTTCCAACTTGACGCGTGGCGGATGGGCGTCGAAGACGGTCCCGAAGCGGTCGAGACCTTCAGGAATTATCGCGCCGTCGAATTGCAATTCGATGACTTTGTGGCGGCTGAAACGATCGACAATGTCGGCTAGTGGGCCATCGTGTTTGATTTGGCCATCGTTGATAATGATGGCCCGTTGACACAATGCCTCGACATCTTTCATGTAGTGGCTGGTCAAAATGGTCGTGATTTGCCGCTCGATTTGATAGTACTTCAGGAATTCCTGAACGCGGCGCTGCGAGACGACGTCGAGTCCGATGGTGGGTTCGTCGAGCAGCAGCACATCGGGACTGTGGAGCAGGGCGGCGATCAATTCCATCCGCATTCGTTCGCCCAGTGATAGCTCGCGTACGGGTTGCCCCACCAGATCGCCAACTTCAAGCAAGTCGGTCAATTCGTCGAGCCGATGTTGAAAGGCGGACGATTCGATGCGATAGATTTCCTTGTGCAGCCGGAACGACTCTTGAGCCGGCAAATCCCACCAAAGCTGGTTCTTTTGGCCCATTACCAGCGAGAAGCGGCGACGGTAAGCGTTTTCGCGATTCCAGGGGATATAGTCCAAGACGGTGGCATCGCCGTCGGTTGGATAGATCAGGCCGGCCAGAAGCTTCAAAGTTGTTGTTTTTCCGGCGCCGTTGGGACCGAGGAAGGCTACCATCTCGCCTTGCCCGATTTCGAAGCTGACGCCGTCGACGGCACGGATGTGGTTGTACTCACGATGAAACAGTCCCGTGACCGACGCCAGCAGTCCTTCGCGCTTGCGATAGACTTTGTAGACTTTGGTCAGATTCCG
>CAUZVF010000177.1:0-8073 GCA_963582955.1 Planctomycetota bacterium | reverse complement strand
GGCACCAATGCCAGTCCCGTTGCCAGAGTGGCCGCCACCAGCGACGCGGTCAGAGCCACTCGATGAGGTCGCAGCAGTTGCAGGAACCTGGAAACGAGAGCGCGTGCGGATCGCTCCCGCGCCTGAGGCTGCCCCGAATGACGGCCGCCGACCGCCGGTTGCGTTTCATCTCTGGACTGCTCGAACCGACGACGGCTCGTCTCGAAGCGTTTGGTCATTATCCGTCTCGATGTCGATCAAAAGCTAACCTCCTGACAGCAACTCGAATGTCGGTTGCGAAATGCTTCAGGACTTATGGACGCGGCATTATTGCAGATGCACCGCGCCGAAGCTGCTGTGGCTTCAGATCAATGGGATCTTTCGCATCCCGTCGCCAGAAGCAGTCCGATCCGGCAGGCGTTCAAATAGCTTTCGACATGCAGCGTTTCTTCGACGGTGTGGATTCCCTGTTGGCCGCAGCCGAGCGTGACGGTTGGGTAGCCGTGGGCGATCATCCAGTTGGCGTCCAGGCCGCCGTTACAAATTCGGGTTTCTGGAGGGAGGCCGATTTTCTCGACAGCGGCTAAGGCGGTTTGGACGGTGGGGTCGTTGGGTGACATTTTGAACGAATCATACTTCAAGTCGGCTTGGAAGTTGACACTTCCGGTTTGGCCGGCGGCGTTTTTGACTTTGCGAGCGGCTCGGTCGAAGGCTTTGCGGAATTCGTTGACGATTCGATTTCGGAATTTGGGATCGTGACTGCGAGCTTCAGCGCGGAGATTCAGTTTCGGCGTGACGACGTTGGTCGCGTCGCCGCCGGAGATAACTCCGATGTTGCTGGTTCCGTTGTTGCGGCCTTTTTGGATCAGTCCGTGCCAGCCGTTTTCGACCAGATCGGCGGTGGCCAGTGCGGCGATGGCGGTTGCGCTGACTCCGTCTTCGGGGTGTCCGCCGGCGTGGCTGGCAATGCCGTTGATCTCGATTTTAATGTCGTAGTCGCCGGTGGCTCCGATGACGGCCATGTTCGGGGCTCCGCCATCCCAGTTGAAACAGAGTTTTGGTTTGCCGAGTTTTCCGAGCGTCACGTAACGGGCGCCGCGCAAGCCGATCTCTTCCTGCACCGGCCAAAACAGAGTCAGCGGCGGATGAGGAAGCTTGTTCTTGTAGATCGTTAGAATCGCATTGAGGACGACCGACGCGCCGGCTCGGTCGTCGCCGCCCAGCGCGGTGTTCGGGTCGCGCGAGTGGATGAAGGCGCCTTTACGGACTGGCCGGCATCCGACGCACAGAGGAACGGTGTCGATGTGAGCCATCATCAGCCGGCGTGGGGCTCGCACGGTGCCGGGCAGCTTGACGATCAGGTTTCCGATTTGGCCACCATTTTCGCTTCGCTTGTGTGCCGTGTCGTGTTGGATGGCCGATTTTGGAATCCCCGCGGCAGTGAGTCGTTTTGTAATGTATCTGGCGACAAGGGCTTCCTCGCAACTCTTACCCGGAATGGCCATCATTTCCATCACGAGGTCGATGGCGGTGGTCTTGTCGATTCGGGCGCGGCTGGCGAGTTTGTCTGGCATGGAGGGCGAGGGCTCAATTCTGAGTTGCGGATTTTGTTGGCATCAAGCGGTATCAGAAGTCGTCATCGATGTAAAGATGGTCGGACGACTGGAAACTCGACAGGGCACGCGATGCACACAATGTGGTTGCAGTGTTTCATTCGAGCCGCTATCTTGGCTCGATTCTGTTGGTCGAGACGAAACATTCTGACGTGCTGAGACTCGTGGTTTTTCAAAAGCCGTTGTAATGCCGCGGCACGGTTTCAGTCATTTGCAATAAACTAGGACAAAAGACTATGGCAATGGTCAAGTTAGCTGTGGAAAAACGTGAGAAACTCGGGACGGCTGAATGCCGCCGTTTGCGACGGCAAGGGATTCTTCCCGGCAACGTTTATGGTCATGGACTCGATCCCGTTGCCGTCAAGTTTCCCCGTGAAAGTTTCATGTCGATCCTGCGCCAAGGCACACAGGTTGTGGAGTTGGAACTGGAAGGCCAGAACGAGACGGCGATCATCCGTGAGATTCGGTGGGATTCGCTAAGCACGGTCGTGCAGCACATCGATTTGGTCCGTGTTGACCCCAACGAACGAGTTTCCGTGGAAGTGCCGATCGAACTTCGCGGGGTGGCTCCGGGAGTCACTGACGGTGGCGTTTTGGATCAGCAATTGCGTTCGCTTGCCGTTGATTGCCCGGCCGTTTCGATTCCCGACAAGATCAACATTCGAATCGGTTCACTTCAAATCAATGACGCAATTCTCGTCAACGATTTGGAATTGCCCGACGACGTTGTCGTTCAGACTGATGGCGAATCAGTGGTTGTCCGGGTGAACGAACCCGTTGAAGAGCTTGAAGAAGACGAAGAGCAAGGCGAGATCAGTGCGGCCGAACCGGAAGTGATCGGACGCAAGGATAAGGAAGACGAATCAGACGAGGATTGATTTCCACGGCGGTGTCGATGAAGGTCGTTGTTGGATTGGGGAATCCCGGTCGGAAATATCAGGGCACTCGACACAACGTGGGTTTTGAAGTCCTTGCGGAATTAGCCCGCCGCAACGGCTCGCCGCCAGCTTCGGCGAAGTTTGAATCGGAAATTTCCGAGATAATGATTGGGACCGAAAAGGTTCTGCTGCTTGCTCCGCAGACGTACATGAATCTTAGCGGTCGCAGCGTGGGACAGTGCGTGCGGTTTTTTCAACTGCAAATAACAGAATTGATTGTTGTTTGCGACGACCTCAACCTGAAACCGGCGCAGATCCGATTGAGACCGGCAGGTTCAGCGGGCGGGCAAAAGGGGTTGGGCAATATTATTCAACATCTTGGCACGCAGGATTTCGCCCGGCTTCGGATCGGCATTGGACGTCCGCCAGGCCGAATGGATGCGACCGATTTTGTGTTATCCAAATTCCGCGATGCGGATCGTTCGCTCATTGACGTGGCCATCCAAGAATCGGCCGATGCGATTGAATGCTGGATTCGTGACGGATTGCAGACGGCGATGAACCGATTCAACCGGTCGAAGGACCCTCAAGACAACCACACGAAAGATACGGAAGAGTTGAAATCCGAGGAATCGGACTGACGGACAGACGTCTCGCCGTCGCGGCTTGTCGATGAAATCGTTTACGGAACGTTAAGTGTGGGCGTTGCAAATCTTGGCGAAAACGGTAAAACGGTGGTTAATGTTGCCCTGGGTCCCTGACCACGTCGGGCAGTTTACCGGTAGAACTCATTATTGAAGCAGACAGTTAATTATAGGGAGATGGACGTTGGCGACGGCGACGATCAGCACAACTGAAAACCATTACGAAGGGATGTTCCTGTTGGACAGCGGAAAATTTGCTGCCAACCCCGAATCCTATTCGAATCACATTGTCGAATTGCTGGAAAAGGCCGGTGCGACGGTTGTTGCACACCGTCCGTGGCAGGATGGCAAGCTGGCCTACGAAGTTGTCGGACACCGCAAGGGCCTGCACTATTTGAGCTACTTTCGCATGGACGGCTCTCGTCTGACAGGGCTTGCCAGGTCGGTCAAGCTCAGTGATCAGGTGATCCGACATCTCGTGATCAAGCATCCCCCGGTCTTGTTTGACGCCATGGTGGCTGCATTGGACGGTGGCGAGTCGGCTGCTGCCGCGACTGAGACTGAGACACGCCCGACAAAGAAAGACGATGGTGCGACTAAGAGCGACAACAAAAATGACGCCGCTAAGAATGACGCCGCTAAGACAGCCACGGACGGCGACGGTAGCGGCGGCGAAGATGAAAACGACGGCGAAGATAAGTAGGTTCGCAATATTCGCGGTCAGAGAAATCTCCAAAGGAGTCTATTATGGCCAGCTTCAACCGAGTGATCCTCGTTGGCAACCTGACTCGTGATCCCGAAGTTCGGTACACGCCGTCTGGAACGGCGGTGTCGGATATTGGACTGGCCGTCAACCGGACATGGTTTGATAAGAACACGAATTCAAAACGTGAAGAGGTCACGTTTGTTGACGTGACCTTATGGGGACGACAGGCGGAAGTTGCGGGCGAGTATCTTTCGAAAGGTCGCCCCGTGCTGATTGAGGGACGTTTGCAAATGGATCAGTGGGAAGACCGCGAAACGGGGCAGAAACGGTCGAAACTCAAGGTCGTTGGCGAGAGCATGACAATGCTGGGCGGCCGGCAAGATTCTGGCGGATATGATTCCGGACAATCTCAATCTTCCACCGCACCGGCTCAAGCCGACCCAAGTGGGGGCGCGGACGGGGGCGGGGGCGGGGATGCAAGTGCGGGAATGGAACAGCCCGTTTACGATGCTCCGCCGACGGGAACTCCGAACGACGAAATTCCATTCTAGCGCCAAGCCGCGTGCAGGTAGGTGTCGCGAGCCGGGCGAAACTTTCAAACAACTCATCATCAGCCTTTTTTCAATATCTCGCTCAGCTCGCGAGACCTCATTTTAACGCCGTAAGATCAAGTAGAAAAACGATGTCAAGAAATCGAGCAACCGTTGGTGTGGCGGGAACAACAAAGACGTCCGTTGAGTTGTTGTTGGCAGAGGATGTGCCGGTACTCGGCAAGCAGGGCAAGATCGTGCGGGTGAAACCAGGATACGCTCGCAACTTTCTGCTGCCGCAAGGCGTAGCCACCGTTGCGACCGACCACAACAAGCGGAAAGTCGAAAAGCACCAGCAAAAACTGGCGGAATTGCAGGCGTCGCGAATTGGGGAAACGAAGAAACTGGCCGAATCGATCAGCAAATACAGTGTGACCTTGGAAGCCAACGCCAACGCGGACGGCCATCTCTACGGCTCGATCGTTGCCGCCGACATCAGCAAGACATTGACAACGGCCGGATACGCTGTGGAGCCTGACAATGTCCGGCTGGAAGGCCCGCTACGAGAACTAGGTATGTACACCGTCAAGATCCATCTTAATGCTGACATCGAAACAGAAATAAAAGTGTGGGTCGTTCCGGCGGCGTCCGAGGGCTAAGCAACGGGCGATCAATTAGTGTCGCCTTTCGCTCCGCGAAAATAGCGCAACTTTCGCGGAGCGATAGGCGACAATGCGACAGTTATTGATCGGCCGGCACTAAGTCCGTGCCGATTTCATGCGCCGTTTTCTAGCGACCGTCGTGAATAACACGATCCAATCGCGAGCTGATCCACGGAGGGGGACCACGGATGTCCGTAGCAGCGCCGATAAGTCCCGGTGACTTTAACCGACTTCCACCGCAGAATCTCGATGCCGAGCAGGGTTTGCTGGGCAGCATTCTATTGCTGAACCAAGCCATCGACGATGTTGCCGACGTTGTTAGTTCGCAGCAGTTCTACAGCGACCGCCATCAGCGGATCTATTCGGGAATCACGCGGCTGTATGACAGCGGTGTGCGCGGAATCGACATCCTGACTCTGGCCGAAGAATTGGATCGCCGGGGCGATTTAGAGGAAGCTGGCGGTGCGTCTTACTTGATGGAAATTCTCGAAGCGGTCCCCAACGCCTCGCACGCAAAATACTACGCTGAAATCGTACGCGACAAATTCATTCAGCGCAGCCTGACGCAGGCTTGTAGCGAGATATTATCGGAATGTTACGATGGTTCCCGAAGCACGAGCGAAGTGTTGCAGTCCGCCGAACAACGAATCTTCCGAATTCTCGAACAACAAGAAGAAGCGACCAAGATTGCGATCGGCGACATCCTGATCGATACCTTCGATCGCATCAACGAGCGACTGCAGCAGGAAGGTTCCATTAGCGGCCTCAGTACGGGATTTGCGGATCTCGACCGTCAATTGAACGGTTTTCATTCTTCGGAACTCATCATTTTAGCCGCCCGGCCCAGCATGGGTAAGACGGCGTTGGCGTGTAACATTGCCGAGGCGGTTGCCCGCGAACAAAACGCCGGAGTCATCATATTCAGTCTGGAACAGTCAAAACTGGAACTCGCCGAGCGATTCCTGTGCATCCGGTCGAAGGTCAACGGACATCGGTTGCGGGCCGGCGAGCTCGACGATGACGAGCATGACCATCTCATGCAGGCTTCTTCAGAATTGAGCGAGATTCCATTATATATCGACGATCGGCCGGGCCGTTCGATGGCTCAAATCGCGGCAATCTGCCGTCGGCTGAAGCGGCGGCAAAGTCTTGGACTGATTCTGATCGATTACTTGCAGTTGATCGAACCGGAAGAAAAACATGCGCCGCGCGAACAACAGATTTCGTTGATCACGCGTCGGTTAAAGTTTCTCGCGAAGGAAATGAATATACCGGTTGTGGCGCTAGCCCAGCTCAACCGAGGTGTCGAATTGCGTGAAGACAAACGCCCGCGGCTGGCCGACTTGCGTGAAAGCGGAGCGATCGAGCAAGACGCGGATCTTGTCATGTTTCTTCATCGTCCGGAAGCCTATAACCCGGAAGAAGATCCGGGTGAGGCACACCTGATTATCGCCAAGAACCGGAACGGACCGACCGGAATTGTGAAATTGACTTGGATTCGCGAGTCGATGCGGTTCGAGAATTACATCAATCCCAACATCGCCGATGGCGAATACTTCGCGGACGACGGCGGCTTCTAAATTCGAATCAAAGCCTTTTGGCTTTGACGGAACGTACCTGGGCTCTTTATCATAAGACTCATCAATAACCTTGGATGGTTAAGACTCTCCTCGCTATATTGTTGTGACCAAACAGATAGATCGGTTGCTGCTGCCAAAGACGGGCAGATCGGAAAACTGAGAACGCCACGTTTGTTTGAACGTGTTATTGCTTCCTGCCATTTCTCATTCCTTTGTTGTGGGCTACCAACCCAGTCGTTCCGTAGTTATGCGAGGGTCTTCGTTCATGCGATCACGACAAGCACTTGTTGCGTTTTCCATTTTGTGGCTCGCGGGATTGTTGGTAACGAGTTCCTCGGCACCAGCGGTCGCCCAGGCACCGGCCATCACGACAACGTCTCCGTTGGCGATTGCGCCTGGCTCGACGAGTGATATCAAGGTCCGCGGTTCCAACCTTGCGGGTGCGACCGAGTTATGGACGAGTTTTGGCGGCAACGTGACCTTAGCTCCCGACGTGAAAGACAACGGCAAAAATGCCGGCGAAGTCGTGTTTCGGTTCCAAACGGCCAGCGATTTGCCGGTGGGAATCTATGGCATCCGCATTGCGACTCCGAAGGGCGTTTCTCCGCTCAAGCTGATCGTCGTTGATGATTTGCCAAGTGTTGCCGCGACGGGGAAAAATATAATTCCGTCGGCCGCGCAGACATTGACATTGCCGGTCGCCGTCGACGGTACGATCGGCTCACTGGCACACAATTACTACAAGTTTCAAGCGGTTGCCGGCCAGCGGCTTTCGTTCGAGGTGTTGGCACGGCGCCTTGGATCAGCACTGGATCCGTTTATCAGAATCCTTGATGACCGAGGCCGGGAAATCGCGTATAGCGACGACGTCCCAGGTCTCCAGGCCGATGCTCAGGTGTGCCACACGTTTGAAAAGGCCGGCCAATACACGATCGAGGTTCGCGACATCAGGTATCAGGGCGGAGGATCTCATTTCTATCGGCTGAGAATTGGAGATTTTCCGTGCGTGACCGTGCCATATCCCATGGCCGTCAAGCGTGGAACCGACGCGACCGTTTCCTTTGCTGGATTTGATATTGCCGATGTCCAGCCGGTCAAACTGAAGGTGCCTGCCGACTCGCCCTTGGATTGGATTAACGTCGGTGCCAAACGCGCCGGTGGAACCGGTAGTGGTTTTGTCGCGTTGTCGGTCAGTTCCTCCGACGAGGCTGTCGAAGCTGAACCCAACGACGAGTTGAAACAAGCGACTCGAATCAATCCGGGAGCCAGTGCCAACGGTCGCTTTGAAAAGAAAGGCGACATTGACCACTTCATCTTCGCGGGCAAAAAAGGGCAACGATTGACCTTTACGGGCATCACTCGCAGCCAAGGATCGCCCACGTCCCTCAACATTCGACTGCTGAAAGCGGATGGCGCACAGGTCGCCGCGAAAGACGACTTAGAAGTCGGCAATGCGACCTTCGATTACACCATTCCCGCGG
>CAUZVF010000176.1:0-8093 GCA_963582955.1 Planctomycetota bacterium | reverse complement strand
TCACAAAGCGGACACGCATAACAGATTCGGCGATTTTGCTTGACAATCAGATCCACCGATCGCAAAATGCAAAACGCTGACGTCAGGTGTTGACCCACCCGGCGCCAGCTAACCAACTCACCCTGTCGCGAGGGCAAGATGGCTAACGAACTAGCTTATCTCTGGCGCTTCCATCGTCAACGCAAGTTGGCACGCTTACGGAAGCGATTTTCCAATCATCACAGCAAACGGATGCTGGTGCGCGCCGATGTGATGACATCAACACCTAAGCCCGGTGGCGAGTGCTGCCGGGCTGTTTTTATGCGCGGTCAGAATCGCAAAGAGCGGGTGTCACTGACACCCGGAAGGCCACATATCGGCACATTTCAGCACATATTGGGGGAGTGCCGGAAGTGCGTTTGAGCCTAGAAAACACGTGGTTTACAGTGTTTGCGGAGTGGTACAGGCTACGATTTGCAATCCGCTGCCTTAGACCACTTGGCTACGGCGCCGGTTTCTGGAAAATCGGCTCATTTCAAGAAGCGACCGAATCGTAATGGTCGTCTAATTTTGGGTCAAGACATCTCGTCAGCCGCCGTTTGCTGGCCGGTCATGCGACAATAGGCAACCGATAACATCAATTGAGTCCACGGGATTGTGAACAGAAGTCCGACGCACGCGGCGCACACGCCCAGAAAATTAATGACCGCACTCACGAGGTAGATCAAGAATAATGGCAACCAAGTTCCCTGGGTAATGTCTTTTGACTCGGCCAGACAACCGATCCCACGTGAATCACGGTCTACCAAAACATACACGTACGGCCAAAACATCAAAACGAGGATGATGCCCGGGATAATACAAGCCACAAATCCCACAACAATCATCAATGAGAATAGAAACGAGTTGCCGATCATCCGCAGAAAGTACGGCCCTCCGGAGAAAAGATCACCGATTTCGGCGGATTCACCGCGGGCGATGTTTAAGAAAAGGATGGTGAAACCGATCTGCAAATACCACTGCAACAACGATTGAACAATTTGGGCGATAATCTGTATGCCCAAGAAACCAATCAAGGCTTGGTTCCCTACATTTTGCCGCATTTGACTGAAGACGAATTCGAATCCAACGCTCACGACAAGAATGATCACGACGAAAATAACGGTTGCCCCAACACAAACTCCCATCTCGGACTTGAAGAGTTCCCAACTTGTGGAAAACACGTCGCCAACATCAACTTCTTCTGGGATCGAACTGCTTCGTCGCCGTCCGCCACGCTGCTCTTCGCCGCAGAAACGGCAAACTTTTGCCGATGCGTCGATGGTCTCGCCGCACATCTGGCAGACTTTAGTCGATGGCAGTGCCGGTGCGGTTTGGTAGGGATTTTCCTCGGCATCGTCGCGTTCAACCGCGGAATCGCCGGGATCGATTTCATCGTCGGCGTAGTCTTCGTAGTCTTCTTCCGGTGGAACTGACTGATCGGGCATCGGAACCATGATCGATTCGCCGCATTGCGGGCATTTTGCCCTGACGCCGGCGCGGTCATCCGAAGTTCTCAGTAGTTTGTTGCAAGTTCCGCAATAGAACTCGATCGCCATAATGCGGGTCTTTCGTGATCGAATACTCGTAATACCGCTGAATATCGTTCTTTCCCGTGCGATTACATCGTTTCCATGGCCGATTGGCAACCCGTTGCTCGGCTCGGATTTTTCGGTGGAACATCCCGTACGAGCGGCAGCGTGCGCAGCGTGACCACGAGTCTGGCGGAATCGCAAGCCTGATAATGATCGGCGAAAGCTCGAATGGCCGATATTCCGTAACATTGCCTATTCTTGCTATCCTTCGCGAGGTACGAGTTGAACAGTTTTCGCATTTTAAGATATGATACGGGCCACTGTAGTATTGGCAGCGCGGGTGTGCTGCCGCAGTCCGATGATGCCAGCATTTCAGGGAGAGCCGACATGGAAGTGAACGGCCCCGGTTCGGTCAACGGCGCGTCAGGGATCAGGCCGGTTCAACAAACCGTTGAAACGACGAAGGCGGCCGAGTCCGCATCGATCGCTCCACAGGACGAAGTGGATATTTCGCCCGAAGCGCAAATGATGGATACGCTAAACCAAGCGTCGGAACTGAGTTCCAAGCGATTGGCTCAGATCAAGGCCGACATCGACGCCGGCGTGTACGATACTGATGAAAAGTTCGATGCCGCCTTCGACAAAATGCTTGGCAAACTCGGCATCGAACTTGAAGACTAACGGCATTTCAATTCCAGGTTTCAAAGGAGATCCCGCGAGCCAAGCGGGATTTCGGCGTGGACTGATCATGGGGGGAACCATTGAGCGAACTAACGTCACTGGACGTGGCGATCTCGCCGGAAGAAAAGTTTCGTGAGTTTCTGACGACTCAGCGTATGCGGTTGACTCAAGAACGCCGTACGATCGTCGAGGAAGTCTTTTCGTCACACGAGCATTTCGATGCTGAAGAATTCGTGACGCGACTGACAAGCCGCACGGATGGTTCACGCGTCAGCCGAGCCACGGTTTATCGCACGATCAAATTCTTGGAAGAGGCGGGGCTGATCCGCAAAGTCGCCCGCGCGCAAGGCCGCGAAGTTTACGAGCACGACTATGGGTACCCACAGCATGGACACCTGATTTGCGAACAATGTCAATCGTTGATTGAGTTTACCGAGGAATCGATCTCGCCGATCCTCGACCAAATCGCGTCCCAGCATCGGTTCCGTGTGACCGGGCATCGGTTGGAAGTCTACGGCACGTGTGAACGCTGCAACCGCAAGCCTCAGAAACGGCACCCGAAGTTGGGCCTGATCTGAGCGACCGCGATTCTACAATTCCGAAGCATTGTCTCGTTGCTTTCCGGGAATCATGCGATACAGCCGTAGCAGCCCCAGCAGAACGGCGAGCGTTCCAAACACCATGGCGGCCAAGATGGCAATGCTGGGTCCGTCGCCAAGCATGCGGCGGAGATTGAACCATTCAACGGTTTCCCAGGTCCAAATCCAGTGCCAGGTAAACAGGACAAGCACCGTTGCGGCGCTCAGAAATGGGCCGTAAGGAACGTAGGGCTTGTTCGTCATCAACTTGACGGTCACTCCGACAATGATCCCACAAAATGGGGCCAGCAAGAATATGAAGACGATGGGTTGCCATCCGACAAAACTGCCGATCATGGCCATCAAAGTGACGTCGCCGAATCCCATGGCTTCTTGGCCCAAGATCAGCGACGAAATCAGCCGCGCCAGCCAAGTCATTCCGCCGCCGACGATCAACCCCGTCAGACTCCAGGCGAGGCCGTGCCAGTGGTGGTGGTTCTTGATCCATTCGGGGATGTAGGGTCCCAAGAGATCGGGGATGACGGCATTCCAATCGATCCACAAGTGAATCACCTGCAAGTCACCCGAAATCGTGGCAGCGGCGACTCCGATGGCCATGCCGGTCATCGTGATCTGGTCGGGGATGACGTGGTCCCGCACGTCGGTCAGCGTGGCGGCGATTAGTAGCCCGAACAAAACCAGATGCGTTGTCATTCGCAAGTAAATCGAAATCCGATACGGAATGACGTCGCCCGGAGTATCCTGGCAGTCGAATATGAGGTAGGCCACGACGAAGGCTGCGAAGAGCGTTCCCGTCGCGCCGGCCAGCATGATTCCCGCCGACCGCGGTCGCGGTTTCATTTCGGACGAATCCGGAGTCAAACGGATCGCCCATGCGTGCATGAGCACCGAACCGCCGGCTCCAAATACGAACGCCAAAGCCGCGGCGAAGTATTCGGTCGCGTAGTGTTGAAGGTGGTTTGACATACAACGGTCGTGCAGCTCCGCACCGATGCGAGGTCGGTGGGGATCAAGTTACCAATTTGTGAACGAACCGTCTTCGCGGCGCAACTGGGGGCTGTTTCCCTGTTCGATCCGAGGATAGTTCGCGATGGCGGCTTCATCAAACTCTACGCCTAATCCCGGTGTTGTCGGAGGCAAAAGGTGTCCGGCTTCGAACGGGACTTGGATAGGAAACAGTTCCGGAAGCACGGTACCGGGGATGCGGGCCAATTCCTGGACAGCGAAATTGCTGATCGCCAGATCCAGGTGCAGGCACGCCGCCGTCGAAACCGGACCCAGCGGATTGTGAAACGCGACGTTGATGTAATGCGTCTCGCACCAGCCGGCGACTTTCAGTGCCTCGGTGATGCCGCCAATGATGCACACGTCGATCCGCGCGAAGTCGATGAGGTCTTCTTCGATCTGCTGGCGGAATTCCCATTTCGACGCGTATTGTTCGCCAGCCGCCAGCGGGACATTGATGTGCCGGGCCAATTTTTGGAACGAGTCGAAATTCTCCATGCGGATTGGGTCTTCAACGAAAAACGGTCGGTACGGTTCAAGCTGGCGGCACAGCGAGATGGCGTCGGCCGGATCAAGCCGCGTGTGCGCGTCAACAATCAGTGCCGAGTCTTCGCAGAGCTCCTCGCGCAAGGCCGCGAAGTCAGCCACGCATCGACGGATGGCGGCTGCCGGTTCGAAGGTGTCACCTTGGTGTTCCATCTGTAAATCGAAGCGTGCGAATTTCCAACCGTCGTCCTTGAATGCGCGAGCCACACTCGCGAGTTCCGCGGGCGTCTGGCCCCGGCAATGCGGATAGCACACGACCTTGTCACGCACTTGTCCGCCGAGCAGTTGATACAGCGGCACATCGAGAGCTTTGGCTTTGATATCCCACAAGGCAATGTCGATCGCACTGATCGCGGCACAGCCAACGCGTCCCGCGGGGAAAAAACCGCCGCGGAACATTTTCTGCCACAAATGTTCCGTACGGAAGGGATCTTCGCCGATCAGTTGTGGCGCCAGCGAATCGGCAAATGCGGCCATCGACGGCTCGCGCCATGTGATTCCTCCCTCGCCGATGCCCGAAATCCCTTCGTCGGTCTCGATTTTGACGAACAGAAAATTTCGCACATCCGCGACAATGTAGGGTTTGATTTGCGTGATTTTCATGATTCACCATGATAGGCTGTTGCGAACGCTCGATCGTGTTGCCAATTCTCGGCGCCCGGTGAATTGGTAACTGTCACGGTTTGTTGACGCGTAACTCAGGTTACAAGACAACCAGCGAGCGTACCAGCATGGCGCGCAGAGTACGCGAGCCGCCAATCCGATTTGTAAGTCTGACACGTCAAAAGGAACCGGACATGAAAAATAAGTGGTTGTATACAGGACTAATTGCCGCATTCTGGGCGCTGGGACTGGCAGCGATTCACGCCAACGCACAACAGGATTCCAATGCTGATAAGCAGTCAGCGGGGGATGCTGACTCCAAGAAAGCGGACACCGAAACTGGTGACTCCAAGAAGGCGGATTCTGACAGCAACACAAGTGACGAGGTTGCAGGCGATGCGGAGAAGGCCGATTCCGAGGATTCGCAAGAGCGACTCAACGAAAAGCAAATTGGTGCAACCACACTCGATGTTGCGGAATCCGCCCGGAAGCTGCAAATGGCGGCCGATACGGTTTGGACTTTGCTTGCCGGGTTCCTTGTCTTCTGGATGAATGCCGGATTCGGTTGCATCGAAGCGGGTTTCTGCCGTTCCAAAAACACGGTCAACATTCTTGGCAAGAACTTTGTCGTTTTTGGGATTTCCTCAATAGCATTTTGGGCGGTTGGCTTCGCCATCATGTTTGGCGATGGGAATGCGTATTTTGGCATGGAGGGCTGGCTGGTTGATGAAACGAAGAGCTTCAGTTCGCTCGATTGGGCGAATATTCCGATTTACGCCAAGTTCTTCTTCCAACTGGCGTTCGCGGCGACTGCGGCGACAATCGTATCAGGATGTGTCGCGGAAAGAATTCACTACAAGAGCTACATGCTGTTTGTTATTCCGCTAGTGGCGATCAGCTATCCAATTACCGGCCATTGGATTTGGGGCGGCGGCTGGCTTGCCGAATTAGGTTTTTGGGACTTCGCCGGTTCAACGGTCGTGCATTCCGTTGGCGGTTGGGCTGGTCTGGTCGGCATTTTGATTCTGGGACCGCGACTTGGAAAATACCAATCTGATGGGTCAATCCGACCGATTCCCGGTCACAGCATGGCGTTGGCGTTTCTGGGTGGCTTGATTCTGTGGCTGGGTTGGTTTGGTTTCAATCCGGGCAGCACGATGGCGGCTGACGCGAACGCAATTAGCCATATTGTGGTGACAACCAACATGGCTGCCGCCGCCGGTATGCTCGCTGCGACGGTCACGGCATGGGTGAAGCTCGGCACACCCGATTTCAGCATGACAGTTAACGGCGCGCTGGCTGGGCTGGTTGCCATCACGGCGCCTTGCGCTTTTGTCACACCGGAAGCGGCGATCGGCATTGGTGCCGTTGCTGGTGTGATTGTGGTCTACAGCGTGTTGTTCTTCGATCGAATGAAGATCGATGATCCAGTCGGTGCCTTGTCGGTGCACCTTGTCAACGGCATTTGGGGCACGCTGGCTGTTGGAATCTTTGCCTATAAAGAGTCACCAGGAGGCATCGACAAAGACGGTCTGTTGTTTGGTGGCGGCATGTCTCTTTTAGGCGCTCAAGCAATCGGCGTCGTCGCGGTCGGTGGTTTCACGGTGGTCTTCTCGGCAATCTGTTGGTTCATCATCAAGGCGTGTTGCGGCCTTCGTGTCGACGAGAATGTGGAACAGGCTGGGTTGGATATCAGCGAAATGGGAATGGAAGCCTACCCGGATACTCAGAAAATCTAACGAGGTTTGATTCTCTTGCGACGGACGAACATGGGCGGTCGGTGCGTGCTCGTACGTGTTGCCGGTATGGCGGCTTCGTTTTTTGATTTGGCGATGGAGGAGAGCGCTCGATGAATTGGAAAATCCTGTTGTGTTTTTTTGTGTGTTGCGCGATCGCATGTCCCGCAGCATCTGACATTCTGGCACAGGATACTCAAACCAAAAAGACTGACGGCGAAAAGTCGGACGACAAAGATCAAGCAAAAAACAATGATGCTCAGTCCGAATCGGCGAAAGAATCGTCAGCCAAACCAAAAGATTCGCCGCAGGTAACATCCAAACTGCCACCCACTCTTTCAGAACCAAGAGAGCCAAAGATGCCGTCGGGCGGGATTACCGCCCCGGGCCTTGATGGGGCCGACACAGCGTGGATGCTCATTTGCTCGGCCTTGGTGCTGATGATGACGGCACCAGGACTGGCGCTGTTTTACGGTGGCCTGGTTCGTAAGAAAAACATCCTCGGTGTCATGATGCAGTGCATGTTCTTGATGGGACTGCTCTCGATTGTTTGGGCGTTGTACGGATTTAGCCTGGCCTTTGGCACGGACAGTCTTGGCGGCTTTTGTGGGGGACCGGATTATGTGCTGTTAGGCGGTGTTATCCCATCATGGACGGGTTCACACGCGGATGTCCCGATGGAAGGCACGATTCCAAAAGTTGTCTTCATGGTCTTTCAAGGCATGTTCTTTATCATCACTCCGGCGCTGATCTGTGGTGCGTATGCTGAGCGGATGAAATTCAGCACGATGTGTGTCTTTTCCGTCTTGTGGGGGACGTTAGTGTATTGCCCACTGGCTCACTGGGTGTGGGGACCGAACGGATGGCTGAACGGTGCGCTCGATTTCGCGGGTGGAACGGTAGTTCATATCAGCTCTGGCGTCTCGGGTCTCGTCTGCTGTCTCGTTTTGGGCAAACGATTGGGATATGGGCAAGAGCAAATGCCTCCTCATAATTTGACCTACACGTGCATTGGTGCCGCATTGTTGTGGGTCGGTTGGTTTGGATTCAACGCTGGAAGTGCTCTCGCGGCCGATACAATTGCGGCAAACGCATTCGTGGCAACTCATCTGGCCGCCGCCGCCGGACTGATCGCGTGGGCGACTGGCGAATGGGTGTTTTCGGGGAAACCGACGATATTGGGTGTTTGTTCAGGTGCGATTGCCGGCCTTGTGTGTATTACTCCCGCATGCGGAACGGCGACGCCGATCTCGGGGATTGTCATCGGAGCCATCGGCGGATTTGTCTGTCTCATCGCATGTGCGAAAGCCAAATCAGTTTTTGGATACGACGATTCGCTCGACGCATTCGGCATTCATGGAGTCGGCGGC
>CAUZVF010000175.1:0-8106 GCA_963582955.1 Planctomycetota bacterium | reverse complement strand
AACTTCGTCGACCAGTTCGTGCTTCGGGTACTTCTGTAAAAACGCCTGCAGCGCCGCACCGGCTTCGACCGGCTTCTTTAACTGTTGCAGTGCTGCTCCCAAGTCGTAGTAGGCTTTCGGCAACAACGGGCTCTTCGGGAATCCGGCAATCAGCTTTTGATACACCGAAACGGCGCCGGCAATATCACCGGCCCGATAAGTGCAATCGGCCTGATTGTACAACGCTGTCGGGATGTTTTTACTGTTCCCAAACTTGGCCGGCAACGCAGCGAACGCCACCGCCGCTTTCTTGTAGTCATCCGGCTTCATCGATTTGTCGGCGACGCCAAGCAGAACGAGACCCAGATAGAGTTGCGTGGCGTCGGCGTTGGCGTACTTCGGGTACTTGCTGAGCACTATGTTGAACGTCGCGGTCGCCTGCGGATATTGCTGCTGCTGATACTGGCAAACTCCCAAATGGTAATGGGCACTGTCGATCCGATTGTTCTTCGGAAATGCCTGAATGAACTTTGTCCACCGCTGAGCCGCCTGTGGAAACAGCCTCTTCTTCTGAAACCCATAGGCCACACGGTACTGCCGAATCGCTTCCTGTTCCGCCTTCTTCGTTTGATCATCTTGTGCGGCTAATGGTACTGAGCCAAACAGGTTGCCGATGATTGCCGCGGTTGCGATGAAGGTTGAAATTCTGATGCAGCACATGTTTCCGTACCTCTCTGTTCTCGTGGTGAAGCACGAGTTTCCCTAACGGCTTGTTCTAACGGAGTGAATTTCATCGAGCCAAAAGATGCATCAACGATCGCTGATGATACCGGCGAGGACTCGCATTCTCAACGAGCCTGTCGCTGATCTTTGTCGCTGGATCCGGAACTTGGTTGCGATATCCCAGGTCGCACTTAGGAACGGGACGGAAATAAAACCAGCATTCTGGACGCCTGACCCCGGATATTGGATAGATTCCGGTTTCATTTCCGCGCCGTTCCTAAGTCATGTTTGCACGCGCACTTGTGGAATTCCGCCTTCTTTATGGTACCTTAAATCGTGTCGAACAGTTACGAACGATTTGCGTGGCAGGTTAACAGGAAATGTCGCGCTTTCTGTTGACCAGTAGGTGGTTTTTCCGAACCCTCGATGTCCGGGACGAATCGAGGGCATGCCGGCGAATCGCAGTGAAACATCTCGCATCGCAAATCTGCTTGTTGAAATACGAGGTGCCAGGTGGAAAGACTCGACACGGGTGCTGAACGTGTGAGTCGCAAGAGAAAGTTCCATGCCGTCTGACAAGTCGATCACGCAATGGATTGAGGGAATCAAGGACGGAAGCTCCGCAGCGGCCAACGCTTTGTGGTGGCGAACAAGTGCATCTGCATTTGTTGATGGCCGAAACAAATTCATTCGCACTCGAATAATGTCTGTATCATCGTGGCGGGGGATACCGCATCGACTCCGGTGAAGTGTTTTATCTGATGCCGGCATGAAAAGCCGGGGGCGACGATGGTGGTTTGTTTTTCGGCATCGCGAATTGCGGGAAACAGACGTTGTTCGCCGATAGATCGTGACACCTCATAATGTTCTCGCTCGTAACCGAACGAGCCGGCCATTCCACAGCATCCGCTGTCAATTTCCCGAAAAGCGAGATCAGGAATCGACGAAAACAACGAGCTTGCCGCGCCTGAGCCAACGAGCGCCTTTTGATGGCAATGGCCGTGGTAAAGGACTCGTTGGCCGTGTCCCGTCATTGGGATGGCAATTGCAGAATCTGCGAGCATGTTGGTGGCCCATTCTTCGAAAGTGACGCAGGCGGCAGCAACGAATTCGGATTTCGTTTTCATTTCTCCGCGCAGCAGGTGCGGATGGTCGTCTCGCACCGCGGAATAGCAACTTGGCTCGCAAAAGACGATGGGACGGCCTTTTTTAACGTTTGGATGCAGGGCGTTCGTTGTCGATTCCGCTTGTCGAACAGCCTCGTCAAGGAAGCCCTTGGAAATCAATGGACGTCCGCAACAGACTGGTTTGGGAACTTCCACTTGCAATCCTAACTTTTCCGCGAATTGAACGACGGCAATCGCCTGTTCCGGCTCAAAGAAATTCGAAAACGTGTCGGCAAACAAAACGATCGAGTCGTGGTCAGCGGATTTCCTCGGATTGTTTGTTCGTTGCCGCCACCAATTCTGAAAAGTTTGTCGAGCGAATTCTGGTGGAAGGCGGCGTTGATCCAAACCGAAGGACCGTTGGTTGAACCAGCGAGCAATCCGACTCTGTAATATCCAATTTGAAAACGGAGCTGATCGGCTGCCCCAAACGGCCGTTCGTCTTGCGTGGCCGAGAATCCGGGAACGAATCGATCGGCCGTGCCGGGCGTGATACCGATGTAGGAACTCGCTCTTCATCCGAGCCATGTCGACGCCGGTGGGACATTCGCTCTTGCAGGCCTTGCATTCCAGGCACAAGTCAAGAATCGGATACAGATCGGCATCTTCCAAACCGTCGGGGCCGAGTTGTCCTGAGATCGCCAAACGCAGTGCGTTCGCGCGGCCGCGTGTCGAGTCGGCTTCGTCGCGAGTTGCCATGTACGACGGGCACATCGTCCCGGTTAACGACTTGCGGCACGCGCCGACACCTCCGCACTGTTCGGCCGCTCGCGAGATGCCGCCGAAGTCGTCGAAATCGAATGTTGTGTCGATGACGCGCGTTTCGTATTCGGATCCGAACCTTAGATTGTCGGTCAGAGCCGGTGCGTCGATGATCTTGCCCGGATTGAAGATTTCGTCGGCATCGAACGTGCGTTTGATTTCACGAAACGCAGCGTACAGGGTAGAACCGAATATCTTCTCTTGAAAGGGTGTCCGCACGAGTCCGTCACCGTGTTCTCCGGATACGGCGCCACCAAATTCCAGCACCAGATCAGAAATTTGATTCGCGACGCGTTCAAACTGTCCGATGCCGTCGGCCGTTTTCATGTCGACAACCGGTCGGATATGCAGCAGGCCGACGGATGCGTGGGCGTAAAAGCCAGCTTGCAGTTGATTCTCATCCAGGATCGCGATGAATCGTTCGATGTAGTCGCGAAGATTTTCGGGAGCAACCGCTGAATCTTCGACAAACGAAATCGCCTTCGCGTCACCGCGTTGCGACATCGACAGTCCCAATGCGGCTCGGCGCAGTTTCCAGATACGGTCTTGGTCGCTTGGACCGACGGCTCGGTAAATGTGGTCACCGAGTTTCTTCCGCTGCAAGTCGGATTCGAGTTGATCGATTCGCCGAGGCAACTCGTCTTCCGACTCGCCGAAGAATTCCACGATCAAGACGGCTGCCGGATCGCCGACGATGAAATCTCTGAGCGGTTCGAATTCTGTTTTTCCCTTGGTTGTGCTGAGGATGAATCGGTCGACCAGTTCCACCGCGGATGGATTGTGAGCCAAAATTACCGGCGTGGCTGCGAGGGCTTCGAGCAGGTCGTGGAATTGAACGACGCAAACAATTCTCGCTTTCTGCAATGGCACCAGTCTGAGTTTGGCGGCGACGACCAATCCGAGAGTTCCTTCCGAGCCGACCATTAATCGGCAGAGATTGAAACGGTCGTCTCGCGCTGGCCGCAAACGCGGTGTTGGAACACCCGAATTCGACGCCGGCGCAGTAACGAATTCGTCGAGGTTGTAGCCTCCCACCCGACGTAGGATTTTCGGATAACGAGCGGCAATCTCGTTGCGATGCTTCGTCACAAGTTCGGTGACGATTCTATAACCATTGGCCTCAAGGTTGTCTTGGCCTCGAATCACTTCCAGTTCGTTGGTTTCGGCCGGTCGCATTTCAACGACGGAACCGTCGGACATGACGACCGTCATTTCCATGACGTAATCGAGAGTCTTGCCGTACACGACGGAACGTGTGCCCGCCGAATTGTTGGCGATCATGCCGCCGATCGTGGCGCGGTTCGATGTCGACAAATCCAGCGGCAGATGAAGACCGTAGGGTTTCAGCACGGCATTCAGTTCGTCCAGAACAATTCCCGGTTCGACGGTGACCGTTAGAGAGTCCGGGTTCAACTCGATCAGACGATTCATGTACTTCGAAAAATCGAGTTGAATACCGGCTCCGATCGCTTGTCCGGCCTGTGATGTGCCTCCGCCGCGTGCAGTAATCGATACTCGGTGTTTTCGGCAGAGTTCGACGACCTTGATCACGTCGTCGCGAGTTTTCGGAATGACGACGCCTGCGGGAATGATCTGATAGACGCTGGCGTCGGTTGAATACAGGGCTCGTGAAATCTTGTCGAAGCGCACTTCACCGTCGAGGGCGTTTTCAAGTTCACGCTGCAAGTCGTGTGGTGCGGTGTCCAAAACTGATCCTAACTCTCAATCGCGGCAAGTCCGTCGCTCAGACGTTCCAATCCCTGCTTCAGATTGTCACCACCGGTTGCAAACGTTACGCGCAACGTGCCTTCGGCCGAGGGACCGTACGCAGAACCATGGACGACGACGACTCCAAATTCGGTTAACAACCGTTTTCGGATCTCGTCTGACGGAAGGCCGATGCGACGCACATCGAGCATGGCGAAGAATCCACCTTCCGGGACGATGACGTCAACGTTCGGCAACGGCGATAACGCATCACACACGAGCTGCCTGCGATCGGAGTAGATGGCCTGCATTTCGGCAACACAGTCCTGTGGTCCGTCGAGAGCTTCGACGCCGGCATCTTGCACGAAAGTCGCCGGTCCGCGGCTGGACTGTTGCAAGACGAGGTACATCGCACGGATCAATACCGCCGGACCGGCACAATAACCGAGCCTCCATCCGGTCATGGCGTACGTTTTCGAGAAACTATTGACAATGATCGTCCGTTGACGCGCATCATCCGAAAGAACCACCGGTGAGATACTCCGATGTGGCGGATAGACGATCGACTCGTAGATTTCGTCACTGATCACGACCAAATCGTGCTGTTGGGCCACCGACATCAGACGTGCCAATTCATCACGGCTGAGAACGGTTCCCGTCGGATTCCACGGCGTGTTCAACAACATGGCTCGTGTCCGCGAGCCGCACACGGATGCGAAATCGTCCGCTGCCAACGCAAAACGCCCGTTGTCAATCTTGGCTGGAATTTGCCGCGCGATTCCTCCCAGGGACAGAACAACCGAAAGATAAGCGTCATACACCGGCTCGGGCAACAACACTTCGTCGCCGACATCGAGGACAGCCGCCAATGCAGCATAGACACCCAACGTCGCGCCGGTTGTGATCAGGACTTCCTCATCTGGCGAATAGTCGCCGGTCTGTTGGCGATTCAGTTTTCTTGCAATGGCTTGCCGCAATAAAGGCTCGCCCTGATTGTTGGGATAAGCCGTTCTTCCATTTGCCAGCGCACGATTCGCCGCGTCGACAATATGAATCGGCGTGGCGAGGTCGGGTTCTCCTCGCATCAGCGAAATCGGTTGCCCACCGCCCTGTTGATACGCCCGCACTTCCGACAAAATGCGATTCACGACTGTTGGCCGGAGCGAAGAAACGCGGCTGGAGATTCTCGGTGGAGTCATCGTTCGGGAACTGCTTTCGTCAATCTGGAACTTCACAGCACACCGGTAATATAAACAACACAGCCGCGTTACGCTTTGCCGCGACCGTTCTCAATTTGAATCAGGTCCGGCCTTATTAAACAGTTTGCTCAACCGCGTGTCATTTGCGTTGAACATTGAAACAATGAAACATTGAAAACCAAGTTATGGACTGGTTTCGTAATCACAGTTTGCAACTTGCTGTCATCGGCGCCTACTTGGCACTGATCGCGTGGCATGGCTGGCGGGGGAAGCAGAAGTCGCGGTCGCTGAGCGACTTTCTGATTGGTGGGCGGTCGCTGGGCGGCGTCGTCATTGCGTTATCATTTTACGCGACGTTTGTCAGTTCGGTGACTTTCGTTGGACACGCTGGCCGCAGCTTCACTCGCGGGCTGGCGTGGTGGCTAACGTGCGTTGTCGTATTCACTTCGATGGTCTTTATCGCGTGGTTCGTGGTTGCTCCGCCGTTCTGCCGGAAGGCTCGTGAATACAACTCATTGACCGTTCCCGAGTTTCTGGGCCGCCGTTACAACTCGATGACGATTCGCCGACTGGCGGCCGTGGTGGTGATTGCGGCGTCGCTCGCCTACATGGTGGCCGTGTATGTCGGCGCGGTTCGAATGCTTGAAAGCTTGCTCGAGTTGGATTCGCGAGTGATCATGGCGGTGATCTTTGTGATCGTCACGACATACACATTGGCAGGCGGATTCCACTCGGTCGTGGCGACCGATGCCATTCAAGGTCTGATCTTGTTTTGCGGCGGGATCATCCTGCCGATGGCGATGATCTTCCACAAAGGCGGCATCGGCCCGTTGCTAGCATCCGTCCGCGAGGCAAATCCCGCGGCTCTTAATTGGAGCGGAGACATGCCGCTCGTGACAACGATTGGACTGGCTCTGGGTGTCGGTCTGAAGATCCTGGTCGAGCCACGGCAACTGTCGCGATTTTACGGACTGTCATCCGACGAGCAATTGAAACGCGGACGCTGGATCGCGCCGCTGCTCTTGTTTCTGACCTATTTGTGCATGTTGCCCGTCGGCTTTTTGGCTCACGCGTATGTCCCTTCAGCGGAACACTTCGCGGAAGCCGGTAAGATCAACACCGACCGAGTGGTCCCTTATCTTCTGGGTCCTGAAGGCAACTTGCTAGGTTCACTTGGAGGGGCGTTCTTTTTGACGGGGATGATCGCGGCGGCGATGTCGTCACTCGACTCGGTTCTGTTGGTCGCCGCATCCAGTGTCGATCACGACTTGGTCTCTCCCAACCGTGAGCACACCGCCGCCATGCGGCACACTCGGGCGTGGGTCTTCATCCTCTCGGCCGCGGCGGCGGGGCTTGCGTTGGTACCAGGGCGAGGGATTGTCGAAATGAGTTCTTTTTCAGGATCAATGTACGCCGCGTGTTTCCTGCCGACACTGGTCATCGGTCTCTTTTGGAAACGTGCCACGGCCGCTGGAGCCTTAGCGGCGTTGATTGCCGGATTTGGTATCACGCTGTTCTGGTTCTTCGCCAAGACCGAATTTGCCGGCGGAGCATTTCGGTCTGTGCACGAGGTTTATGTGGGCCTTGGTTTGTCGATACCGACCTATTTCGCGGTTTCGAAGCATAGCTCTCGTAACGGTGAAACTGCTTCACCCATCTGAAAAGGAGATCGCGCAACGTCGAAGTTGGACACTAGGCCGAGCCAATCTGCTTGTTGAAAGACGGCAAGCAAGTTCTCAGCGCTAGCAGGAACCTGCAAGTTTGGAATGCTGAAACCGGCGAGCCAGTACTCTCGATGGAGGGGCATTCCCGGATGGTGGCTGGCGTCTCGTTCGCGTCGGATGGAAAATACTTTGTGAGTGGAAGCCAAGATAAGACATTGAAACTGTGGAACACGCTCACCGGCGAGAATACTCGAACGCTCACGGGTCATTCCGGTTTCGTATCCAGTGTGGCGTTTAGTCCTGAGCTCAAACGTATCGTCAGCGCGGCCGGCGGCTCACGTCGCAACGGGAAAAAGCGAACGGCGTTCGCCGAGCTGATCGTGTGGGACGTTCAAACCGGCAAAGCAACACTGACATTGTAGGGACATACGGATATGGTCCGTAGCGTCGCATTCAGCGCGGACGGCAAGCGAATTGTCAGTGGTAGTATGGACAAAACTCTGAGACTATGGGACTCGGAGACTGGTCAGCAGAGGCGATCGCTAAAGGGACATCTCCACTTTGTCACCAGTGTAGACTTCAGCCCAAACGGCCAGCGCATTGTCAGTGGCAGCTACGACCGGACGCTAAGAGTTTGGGATGTGGAGCGTTCGGGACCAAACATTGGCGGCGAATCGTCCGCGGAAGCAGAGACCAAACGTTGAATGCATGCAACGTCAGTCCGTTGATGGAACTTCTATCGCAACCTTTGGGAAAAGAAGCTCTCAATAATTTTAGTCGCTGTAATAGTCTGGACTTCCCCAGGAATAGTGGGCGCTCAGAGAAGAGCGTATACTGCTCTTGAGGAGAAGAAAAGATGTCGAGATCTCACCGACGGACACACAGTGAGGAGTTCAAGCGTGAAGC
>CAUZVF010000174.1:0-8107 GCA_963582955.1 Planctomycetota bacterium | reverse complement strand
ACATGATCGACCTCCCTGTCGAAATGAAACCCAGAACTTACCGCACGAAGTATCCACTTTTTCTCGATCGCAACCCAGACCATTTATCTTTCCAGATGCCCTCTTAGTGGCATACGTGGCCATGTTCGTCCGGTTCGATTCGCTGCGATTTCCGGCCATGCCCAACGCATTGTCTCGGTCGATGAACTGGGGCTGCTGATCGTGTGGGATTCAACAACCGGTGCCATTCAACATCGCGTATTGACCGAAGGTCCGAAGATTATCAGCCTGTCGGTTTCCCATGACGCAACGGTCGCATTGCTGGGAGACGAGCAAGGCCAGATCCACTTGCAAAACCTGGATTCGGACGGCGCGATCCGCACGTTTGGCGACCATTCCGACGGCGTGCTATCGGTGACATTTTCCAAGTGTGGCGAGTTCGCCGCGTCGGCTGGCGCGGATGGAAGAGTCTGCGTGTGGGAAATTGACAGTGGCCGGCGGCTGCATGAGTTCGAAGGACACAACGGGGCTGCGAATTCGGTGATTTTCACGCCTCATCACGACAAACTGATTTCGAGCGGTGACGATCAAACCGTGCGCATTTGGAAGCTGCCGCGACTGGTCAGCAGTCGCACTCCGCAGGATCGCGACGTCGCGGAATGGGCTTTGGATCTCGGAGGCCAACTGGATTTCATAATGAACGGAACCCGCGTTCCAATCCGCTATCCGGCCGCTCTGCCGAACCATGCGTTTCAAATCCTGACGATCACATTGCGAGGATGTCAACGACTGAGCAACTCGGGTCTGGCGAAGCTACAAGCGCTGCCGGAACTGAAACAACTGAATTTGATCGACACGCCGATATCGGATGACGGGTTAAAGCAACTTGTCTCGCTGCAAAAACTGGACCTGTTGTATTTGGATGCGACCGAGATTAACGGCTCCGGCTTCATCCATCTGCAGGCTCTGAAAAACTTGCAGAGACTTCGGCTTCGCAATCTGCAGATTAGCGATGCCAGCCTTGAACACCTCAAAAGTATCACGAGTCTCACGGCGTTAGATCTTCGAGCGACGCCCGTCACGGATGCCGGGCTTGTCCATCTGGCGCCACTTGCCCGTTTGACTTACCTGGATCTTGTCAGCACGGGCGTCGAAGGCAGCGGACTGCGGCATCTTGCCAATCTGTCGGAATTGCAGCGGTTGCTTCTGCACAAGACGGGAGTCCGCGACGATGACCTGAAACATCTCGCCGGCCTATCGAAGTTGCAATACTTGAATCTCGAATACACCAACGTGACCGACGCGTGTGTTTCACATCTGAAAGGCCTGACGTCGCTGACGGACTTGCGGTTGACGGGAACGAAAGTTTCGAGCCGGGCCGTTGCGCAGTTGCGAGCGGCTTTGCCGAAATGGAAGAAGAAATAGATCGGCAGTCCATGTTTGATCCATACCACAAGTGGCTGGGAATCTCGAAGAAGCATCGTCCGCCGACCTATTATCAATTGCTCGGTATCGATTCCGACGAAGATGACCTGGAGGTGATCGAAGAAGCGGCGATGATGCGCACGGCGCACTTGCGTTCGTTCCAATCCGGTCCGCAGGCCGAGCACTGCGCGAATTTGCTGACCGAAATCGCCGAAGCCGCCGAAACTCTTCGCGACTCCGAAAAACGTCGTGCCTATGACGCCAAGCACGCGGCGCATGTAGCAGCGCCTCAGGATTCCGCGCCGGAACCGCCCATCATTGTGACGTCGCCGGACGAACCCGTTTCGAAGAGTCGTCGCCGTTCACGTCGCAAGACCAATCGGCAGCGTCGCAATCGCAATGCGATCGTGTGGGCCGCAGTGGGGCTGGTTTGCGTCGTTATTGCAGTCGGTGTCTTCAAGCGTGGCGACGAAAATGATAGGCGAGACGAGCGCGTCGCGAATTCGTCCGAGACCGAGGAGAAGTCGAAGTCCGGTGAAGTCAAGCGGCGTGGCTCGGCAACAGCGACTGGAAACGGAACCCAATCCTCAAAGTCCGCCGCAGCACCCCGGAAAACCGACAACTCGCGGACGACAACAGCAAAGCAGACAACGTTTCAACTCGAACCGGTATGTGCCGCGGTGACGGCCGGCCGCGCGATCGTGGAACCGATCTCCGAAGCGATTGCTTTCACCGCTCCGCGAGGTGACGGCCGAGGCGGCGCGAACGGCGTTCTGGTACAGGCATCCGCCGATTGGCTGCAACACGGAACGGAATGGAAGTTTGAATACGAACGAAAGGGAGCGGCTTGGGGCGTACAGGTCATCCATCCGTGGAAGGACGGACATATTTTGGTGGGAATCCACCCGTCAGTCCAAGTCATGGCGGGAGGTCCGTGGACTGCGATTGGTTGGCATTTGCGTGGTCCGGCGATCGAAATTTCACAGGGTGCGGCTTACGGGGAATTCCTGCCCGTCGCCAACTCGAAGCCGCACGTCATTTCCAGCCGGCTGGATTCCGACGGCCAATACCGACTGACACTCGACGATCGTGTGGTCGCCGAAGCCACAGTCACCGAGTGTCGGCCGCTTTCGCTCGAAATTCCTGAAGGCAAAATCCCGCCCGGTGCAGCGAGCTGGGCCAAACCCAAATTCACGGGAGCAACGCTGCCACGCAAACTGCGGACGGGCGAAGCGGCACTTTTGATCGGTCCGACGGATCGCGACATCAATCAAGCTCGGTCGGTGAGATTTGGCCCTGGCGTCGCGTTGCCATCGAAGTCACAGTCAGTCACGTCAACACAACTAAAAAAGGGTCTGATCGTCCATCTTCCGCTTGACGAAATCACCGACGGAAGAGTCCGAGATGTCGCAGCGGAATGCGACCGGCCGATTGAAGGCCACGCGAGTCGTGCGAATGGAATAATCGGTGGTTCTGTATTCCTTGGCCGGCAGGCGTCGATCAATCTTGGTGACGCGGCCGACTTCGATCGCGACGACGCGTTCTCGTACGGAGCTTGGGTCTATCGGGCTGTTCCCGGTGACATGGCAATACTGGGCCGAATGAAGGATGATCTGACCTTTCGCGGCTTTGAATTGGTGATCGTTGGCGGACAGGTGTCGGCTCACTTGATCAGCCGTTGGGAAAACGACGCCATGAACGTCCGCATGTATCGGCAATTGGAAATGCGACGCTGGTTTCACGTCATGATGACCTACGACGGATCGGCGTCCGTGTCGGGAATGAAGATCTTCGTCGATGGCGAAGTCCAGCAAGTCAGAACCATCAGCGACCGGCTCGCGAGTTCAATCAAGTTCGACGGTCCACTGGTGATCGGCAAACGCGGCAACCGGCAGGATATGAAATTCGTCGGCACGTTGGACGACTTGCGGATCTATGACCGCGAGTTATCGGAAGCCGAAGTTGGCGCGTTGGCCATACAACCGGAAGTTCAACAGCCGGACGCTGTTCGAGATGTCGTGATGCGTCAGGTTCCCGATGCCCAACAGGTTTCCGTTGTTTCACTCGATGGACGTAATCTTCTCACGGCAACCAAGAACCGCAGCACGATGACATTGATGGAGTTGGAAACGGGCAAGGTCATTCACGAGTTCCAAGAAACCGATCCCGGCTACGGCTGCGGGGCGTTTTCACAGAACGCGCGATTGGCCGCAGCCGCCGGCAAAGGTCGAAAGATTCGAGTTTGGAGCGTCGCGGACGGCACGCTCATCAACGAATTGGAAGGACACGAAAAGGGAATTACTTCGCTGTGCTTTTCGAGTGATGGAACGCGGCTGTACTCGGGCAGCCACGACCGGACGATTCGTTCGTGGAACGTTGGCACGGGGCAGGAAATTCATCGGTTGACGGGTCATCCGCGTGAAATTGCCAGCATCGCGGTCTCGGAAGCGGCGGGTTTGCTGATTTCTGGTGGCTTCGGCCAGTTGCGGCTCTGGAACCTCAAAACCGGCAAATCAATTTGGTCGAAGCGACTTGGTACGTATGCCGTCGCGATCAGCCTTGATGGCCAATTGGCGGCATCAGGCCACGTCGATAAGATTGTGCGATTGTGGAAAGTTGAAACCGGTGAAGAACTGCGCCAATTGCCAGCCGGCTCTCACGTCTATCGGCTGGCATTCTCGGAAGATCAGTCAACTTTGCTCAGCGGCGGCTACGATGCGGTCGTGCGCATCTGGGACGTTTCGTCGGGAACCTGCAATCTCACATTGGTCGGCCATCGCAATCTCATCAGTGATTTGACGTTTCTCTCAAGACGTCAGCAAATCATCTCGGCCTCGCCAAATGAAGTGTGGCATTGGCAGTACAACGGCAGCGGTCCGGCAAGCAACTGAACCGGTAACTATTCTCGCATCACGTCGATTCAACGATTCGAAGCGTGGAATTGGCGACGAAGTCCTTCACCTTAGGCCGGTATTCGACCATGTGTGGTGCGACCAGATGCTCCTTCAGTGCGTCGAGACTGGTCCATTTTTCGAGGATCGTGACAACATCGGCTCGTACCGGTGCCTGAGCCGAGATGTCAGTATTGGCGTCTACCGCAGGGCCATACTCGAGGCAGCCCTTTTCCTGCAGCACGACGGGCACGATCTTTTGGAATTCCTCCAGAAACGCATCTTTCGTTCCTTCCACAAGCTCCACGGTCACGATCACGTGTATCATCGTGAGACCTTTCGCATTTGTTGCTGGATCATTCGGCGATTCGATCACCAAGTCCTTCAAGAATCGCTGAATCGCCTGTTGAATAACAACTTATGACGAAACGAGCCCCGTTTGACCAGTTCCGAGCTGTCCGATGGATTGCTGGTGACTCGATTTTGCGCTTTCGACTAGAATCCACACCCGCTTTGGAATCTGCAATTTCAATGCTGAGATACCTCAAATGTGAATTTGCGTCACGGAGATCCGGAAATGTCACCACGAGTATTTCATATCACTTGTTTGTTGGCCGCGATCGGATTCGTATCGCCGACGATGGCCGCCGATACGCCTTCGGTCGAATTGGCCCTCAGATTTCGGCCCGTGCAAAAGGACGTCGATTTCGAGACTCCGAAACCCAACGAATTCAAACTGTGCAAGGTCACTGTCGAGCGAAAAGGGAAGACATCCGGCTGGGCGGTCAGTGGGCCGGCGGGACAAGTCTTACGGCGTTACATCGACACAAATGGTGACAACGTTGTCGATCAATGGCGTTACTTCCAGCACGGCCTGGAGGTCTATCGCGACATCGATTCGAATTTCAACAACAAAGTCGACCAATGCCGTTGGGTGAACACGGGCGGCTCGCGGTGGGGCATTGATTCCAACGAAGACGGACGGATCGACACTTGGAAACGCATGTCGGCCGAAGAGGCGTCGCGTGTCGCCGTCGGAGCGCTTGTATCGGGTGATGCGGCAGCATTGCAACAGTTGATGATCACGTCTGACGACATTCGCAACTTGGGAATCACGCGCCAATACGCCGAGAAACTGCAAAAAGCTTCGTCGGACGTCGCGGGCCGCATGCGGGCCACATTGTCGAAGGCGCGCAGCATCAACAGCCGATCTCGCTGGATGCGGTTCGACGGAGCGATGCCGAGTATCATTCCCGCCGACGATGGCAAAGCCGCCGCCGACCTGACGGTCTATGAAAACGTCATGGCCATTGTTGAAACCGGAGGGAAGACCGGCTTCGTGCAGATCGGTGAGTTGATCAAAGTCGGCAACGTCTGGAAACTGACTCAAGTGCCTCAGCCGATGGAAGGCGAAACCGTTCAGATCACTCAGGGCGGCATCCTGATGCAGCCGGCTTTGTTGCTGCAAGACACATCGGACGCGCCTTCAGGAATGTCTCCCGAGGCACAGAAACTTCTTGTACGGTTGCAAATGCTTGACCAAAACAGCCCCACGCCCGGAGCTTCCCGCTCTGTTCTGGCGAAATACAATTCCGATCGCAATGCCGTATTGCGCCAGCTTGTGGCCATCTCAAAGACGGAAAAAGACCGCAATCAATGGACACGGCAAATGATCGACGGGCTGGCCACGTCGGCTCAAACCGCTGGCTTTGCCGACGCGTTGAACCAATTGCGGGCGATCGAAAGCGAGTTTCGTCAAAAGTCGCCTTCATCGACAATTGTTGCCTATGCGACTTATCGCCGTTTGCTGGCGGAATACAGCTTGGGAATTCAAAAGGCGAGTGGCACCGAGCAACAGAAGATCCAAGAAAAGTGGTACAAGGACTTGGAACAGTTTGTCCAGCAGTTTCCGTCGTCCGAGGACACTCCGGAAGCCATGATGCAGTTGGGCATCGGGCAGGAATTCCAAGGCAAAATTGGCGATGCCAGAAAATGGTACAGCCAGCTCGCGGCCAGGCACTCGAAGTCGACCGCCGGAATGCGCGCGACAGGCGCGCTGCGCCGGCTTGCATTGAACGGCCAGCCAATTCAGTTAAACGGGCCAAGCTTAACTGGCGGGACGATCAACGTCGGCCGGTATCGAGGCCGTGTTGTATTGGTTTACTTTTGGGCAACTTGGTGCAAACCATGCACCGAAGACCTCCCACAAATCCGCGCGCTGTACGAGCAATACCACAATCAGGGCTTTGAGGTCGTCGGCGTTAACGTCGATTCGACCGTCGAGCCCATCAGGCCATTCTTGGCTCAGTACCGAATCGGCTGGCCACAGATTTATCAGCCCGGAGGATTGACCAGCCCGCTGGCTCATCAATTTGGAATTATCTCGCTGCCGACAATGTTCCTCGTCGGACAAGACGGCAAAGTCCTGAACCGAAGCGTGTCAGTGGCCGATCTGAAAAAGCAAATCCCGGACCTCCTCAAGAAAAAATAATCAGGCGCGCCGCGCATTCTCGTTCCCAAGCTCCGCTTGGTAACGCACACGACCGAAGCTCTGCTTCGGCCAACGTGGAACACGCCACCCGGATGCGTCTCGCACGCGATCGACTCCCTCCAGCCGACAACGAGTTTCCAAGAAGTCGGTTGAGACCCATCATTCGATGCGTCATAGTGCATTGCAGTGATTGCACGTGTCAGTTTTGCGTGATAGCCAACAACGATTCACATCCCAGGTATCTGACAATGGCCGTATTGGGTCTCTTCAACCAACTCAACCGCAAGGTCAAGAAAACGGTCAAGCAAGGCATCATCAGCCACCATCGCCGATCGGGGGTGGTGATGTTCAGCGACACGACACTGCGTGACGGCGAGCAGATGCCGGGCGCGACGCTCGAACCCGACGACAAGCTGCGGATCGCTCAGGCGCTCGAAGAGTTCGGCATTCATTCGATTGATGCCGGATTCCCCGCGTCGTCGCGGGCCGACATCGAAGCCATCCAGAAAATGGTTGGCGTCATCAAGAAGCCCGTTCTGACGGCTTTGTGCCGGACTGTCCGAGGCGACATCGACGCGGCGTTCGAAGCTTTGGAAGGCAACCCGGCTCACAAACGCGGTGTCAGCTTGTTCTGCGGCACCAGCCCTCTGCACCGCAAGCACAAACTGGAAAAGAGCCAATCCGAGATCCTGAAACTAATCACCGACACGGTTTCCTATGCCAGCGAGAAATTCGAGATCGTCGCTTTCAGTCCCGAGGACGCCAGCCGCACGGAATTGGATTATCTGTGTGAATGTTACCGCGAGGCGATCGATGCCGGAGCCACAACAATCGGATTTCCCGACACGGTCGGCGTGCTAACTCCCGAAAAAGCCCGCAACATTATTCGACACGTTCAAGACAACGTGGCCAATCTTGGCAAGGCTCTGTTGGCAGTTCACTTTCACAATGACCTGGGATTGGCGGTCGCCAACACACTGGCGTGCATCGACGAAGGAGCCAACATTGTTCAATGCACCGTTTGCGGAATCGGAGAACGCGCCGGCAATGCGTCTCTGGAAGAAGTCGCGATGGCCGTCACCGAACATCAAGACCAATACCAACGCACCACCAACATCGACACCACCAAATTGGTTCCGTTGTGCCGGATGGTTTCAGAGCTGACGGGAATCCCAATGTCGCCAATGAAACCCATCGGCGGTGAGAACATCTTCGCCACTGAAGCCGGCATCCATCAAGACGGCTTGCTGAAGAACCCCGATACGTATTTGCCGTTCCGCCCTGAAAAGGTCGGCGCTGACGGAATCAAACTCGTCCTCGG
>CAUZVF010000173.1:0-8107 GCA_963582955.1 Planctomycetota bacterium | reverse complement strand
GTGGGATCCCATCCATCTGAATCAAAATTTGGAGCCCGTGTCATCAAGCGCCCGGGTCGCCGGTGATTTGGGAGTGACCGCTTCTACCTCGAGTTGTTCCAACATCAGCCCAACTCGCTCACCCAGCTTTTCGCTGGTGGCAGTATCGATCGGCGCCACGATCATCAGAAGCACTTGAATGTCGCCGACTTCGTGAATGTACAGTTCGACGTTGTAATAGGCTCCGTCGATTTCGATTTCCGGATCACCTTCATTGGCCCCGAATTCGAATGCGTCAAACACTTTTTTGCCGACGTATCCTGCTTCGCCCGACGGTTTTTTCTTGACCGCCCAATCCCACGGTTGCTCGTCGCGGTCCGGAGGCATCCGAAAGCCGCTGGCGATTGCGTCGGTTGCTTCCACGGCGAAACTTAACGGTTCAACCGAGGCATCCTCTTCTTTTGCAATCCACTTCAGGTGATTGCCTAATAAGTAGATATATCCCTTCGCCGTGTCTGCCCCGGCGTCTTCTTCCTCTTCGTCGGCCTCCGCCTCTTCATCCTCTTCGGCATATTGAACGACGAGGTCTGCTTCCCACGCGCCCAAGAGTCCTGGCAAGATCGTGTTCATGAACTTGCGCTGCCGTTCGTCGGCTTCGGGAGGAACTGGGACCGGCTCCTCGTTTTCTTCCGATTCCGTTGGTACCGGCGGCGGAATGAAATTGAACTGGATAGGAATACGAATCGTAATCTTGTAGTCCCGAACCAGACCTGACTCGGCGGCGTGCAGCGACGCGTTCACTTTGTTCAAGTATGAAAAGTACTTCTTGGTTTCTTCCAGCCTCAATTCGTAGGTCTGCGAACCACAGCCACCCAACGAGGCCGATAGGAATGTCAGGATTACGAACGACATGCACCGTCGGGTGCCATTGAATCGAATTCTGACCGCGAAACGAAACATATCACGATTTCTTGGAAATTAGCGCACTTCGACGGCGATGCGGCGAGTTAATTGATAGCCGATGTCGTCGACTGGAGTGTGTGAACAGTCCGCTTGATTGTCGAATCCGGCTTCGCTGGCGTCAAGCCTGCGGATTGGTGGAATCCGGGGAATCGCACACGGAAACAGCAATCCGAATCATCGGATCATGGGGAAGCGTGCGCCGGAGACGTGAGAGAGTTTGCCCACACGCGGCGGCCCGTGTGTATCGCGATTTCAAGCTTGGCGTCGCACCATTTCAATCGTCGAAAGCGAGTCAAGTTTGGGAATCAAGCGTGTGCCTGCGAATTCAGTGGCACATCGTCGTCCGCATTCTTCTCGCGCTGGATCGCCTCGTAGACTTCCTGTCGATGGACGGTAACTTCGCGAGGTGCGTCGATTCCCAAACGGACTTTGTCGCCACGAATCTCGACGATCATGATCGAAATGGAATCACCAATGACGATTTTCTCGTCCTTTTTTCGGCTCAGTACCAACATTGTCCTGTTCCTGCCCTTAGACAAGTCTGTCGTGAAACTTGGATAACCAATGTTAGTCCATCTTGTGCGGAACGGCACAACGGAATAGGTAATTTCACACAACGCGGAATTGCCGCGATGGGTTCGCCTTAATTTGACGTTTCCGCCGGTCAAGCATGTCTGCAACGGTCGTGTCGGTATCGACGGCGGAAGAGAAACGAAAAATTCGGTGTTTAGGCGAGCGGGGATGAATCTACCACTTGAGAACCGTGGGCTAGCGCCCAATGGTACTCACTTTGGATTTCACCCTCCTTTGGGAGGGTCGCGAGGGACGAGCGGGGAGGGACGAGCGTTGCAATTTGATGCAAGACGATTGACTTCGATCAACCCTCCCCGGCCGCTACCGCGTCCGACCCTCCCAAGGGGAGGGTAAAGTGAGTGCCATTGGGCGAGCGCCCAGCGGCTGATTTCATCAGCCGCGACGCGCTAGAGCCCGGTTGCTGTTGGTAGATTCTCATCCGCCGCTCGCGTTAACGGCCGAAGTGAACGAAATCGGAAAACAACGGCCGCACGATTTTTACGACCGCAGCGATGTCACCAGCGGCGCATCGTACGTGCGGCCCGATTGGCTCGCGTCATGATCGGGCTCATTTTTTTTTAATGCCAGTTGATAAAGCTGCTTTCCGGCTGGCGTGGGATAAGCACCGTCGATGCAAGCCTGGCACAACGACTCGGATTCCAAGCCGACACAGCGGGCGATTGCGTCAACGGGCAGATATCGCAAGCTATCAGCCGCAAGCGCCTCGGCCATCTGTTTCTCGATATCGGGCGTCAGAGGAGAAGTGCCCATGAATTTCGGTGCGAACAGTTCCGAAACCGTCGACATATCGATTCCATAAAAACACGGAGCGATGATCGGCGGACAGGCAACTCGCAGATGGATTTCACGAGCCCGGCCTTTTTCACGCAGTTGCGAAACCAACGCCCGCAACGTGGTCGACCGGACAATGCTGTCTTCGACCACGATGACGCGTTTGCCTTCCAACACTTCGGGCAGGACCGTGAATTTGGCCCGAACTTTGTCGGCTCGGTCGTCACCTTCGATGAATGTGCGGCCGACGTATCGATTACGGATCAATCCTTCCAAACAGGGAACTTTCAGGCGATAGGCCATCGCGTCGGCCACCGCTTTGGCCGTGTCGGGGACCGGAATCACAATCGTGTCCTCATCGATGGGAACTGTTTCGAGGTCTGCCAGTTCCTCGCCAAGCCGCTTGCGTGTCAGATAGACGCTCTTGTCATCCAAAGTGCTGGCGACGTTCGCGAAATAGATCCATTCAAAAAAGCAATGCGCCCGGTCAGCGCGCGCGGCAAATTGCTTTTCGGATAGGATGCCGTCCTGAATCACGACCGCGCATCCGGGTTTCAGGCTTTGGATGCTAGATTCGTGAAATCCCAGTTTCGCCAATGCCACGCTCTCGCTTGCAGCGGCAAACATCGGGCCTTCGATCGCGTAACACAGCGGACGAATTCCCAACGGGTCACGCGCGACGAACATGTCTCCCATCGCATTCAGGAACACGATGTTGTAAGCACCGTCGAGCCGTACGCTAAGATTGCCGAGCACTTCCCACAGGTCAGGTTTTCGTCCTTCACTCAATTCCTGACAAAGCAGGTGCATTACGATCTCGGTGTCTGTTTCGCGAGCGATGTGAAAGTCAGGATTCGAGAGTATTTCGGACCGCAGTTCCAGGTAATTGGCCAATTGGCCATTAAATGCAAAACTGAACCATTTTGATTTTTCGATATGGTGCCGTTCGAATGGCTGAGCGTAGCTGCGGTCGTCCTTCCCGCACGTTGCATACCGGACATGGCCGATAGCGGCCGAGCCCGAATACTCGTGCATCAATTTCTCGAATTTCCGGCGGTGCCCAAGTTGAAAGACTTCGCTGACGAGACCGACATCCTTATGCGTATCGATCAATTGGCTGCGCGTGCCGTTGTACGAGGTCATTCCCGCGGCAAGTTGGCCACGGTTTTGAATCTCGAGCAACATGCGAGGAATCAGCAGTGACGTGTGCTCGGGGCCTTCGGAAGGCGCCAATTCACTGACTCCTTGGCCCGGCAGATGATAAACCGCTGCGATACCACACTCGTGAAACAGTTCCGCCATTCGAGCGTCACCTTATCTTGAGAAATGGGGTTCCAGAGAACTGACAGCTTCGTCATACCTCGATAATAGCAATGCTCCCAAAATGAACCAACGTTTCCGAGAGCAGGATTCTCACAGTTTTCGAAACTTCTTTTCAGGGTCCGCAAAATCGTGTGAAATCCGCTGAAAATCGCTTACGGGCCTCGCCGAACCTTTCCGGCGCGGGCGGTTTCGATTACATAGAAGAAATGAGCGATATCAAGAATCTAGTTCGCCGGGAAGTCATCGAAACGGCTGAAACGTTGGTGGTCAAGGTCGGGACCAACGTTTTGTCGAACGATGCCGGTACGCTCGATGTCGCCCGGATCACGGCATTGTGCGAGCAAATCCATCGTGTCATCCAAACAGGACGAAAGGTCGTTGTTGTTTCGAGTGGCGCGGTCGGCGCGGGATTGGGACTGCTGGGACTAACTCAGCGACCCGACGATTTGCCACACCTTCAGGCCTCCGCCGCCACGGGGCAAGCCCATTTGATACATCTCTACGATGTTTCGTTGAGAAAACATGGTTATCACGCCGCCCAGTTGCTTTTGACCGCGAACGACTTCAAGCAGCGTCCTCGATATCTCAACGTCCGCAACACACTGAACACGCTGTTTGAATACGGCGTCGTTCCGATTGTCAACGAAAACGACACGGTCAGTATCGATGAAATTAAATTCGGAGACAACGATCACTTGGCGGCAATGGTTACGAGCCTGGTGCCGCAGCCGTTGCTTGTGATCTTGTCAGTCGTCGATGGTTTGTACGACGGCGATCCGAAAACTCCCGGCAGCAAACTGCTGAGTACCGTCGAACAATGGGACGACTCGCTGCTGGATCTGGCTGCCGACGAACAGAGCCTGCATGGAACCGGCGGCATGCGGACGAAACTGGAAGCCGTTCGCACGGCAACAGCCGTTGGTGACAACGTCATCATCGCCAGCGGCAGCCGTTCCGACGTTCTCGATGCAGTTCTTGCCGGCGACGAAGTGGGCACGTTGTTTCTGGCGAAAGGTTCGACGGTCCCCGCCTGGAAACGTTGGATCGGATACACCGTCCGACCGAAAGGACAGTTTCATCTCGACGACGGAGCTTGTCGGGCATTGGAACGTTCCGGGCGCTCGTTGTTGGCAATTGGAATCACCGAAGTCGACGGCGATTTCGCGAGAGGAGAAGTTGTGGCGCTGCTGAATCCGGAAGGACGCGAATTTGCCCGAGGATTGACAAATTTCGATTCACGCGATGCGCGGGCGATTGCCGGCCAGCATTCCGACCAAATCATCGGCATCTTGGGAGATCTTCCCTACGCCGAAGTGATCCATCGTGACAATCTGGTTCTCATCTGACGACGAGATCGGCGGACGCCGGTTGGCCGTCTTGTGACGATTATGCCGTAAAATCCGAATATCGGCTTAACTTCAGAGTAGCCACGTTCCGATTCTTCCAATACGTGCGACTTTGAGGCTCCGCGCACGGTTGGCGTTTGGTTGTTCTGGATTGTACTTGCGATTCTCGGTGTTGATCAGTGCTTCCAGTAGTCAGAGCAACATTCCATTGGTTACGCAATCATTGCGGATTGGCAAAGAGGGCAATTTGATGAGATTGTGTGCGGCGATTACAATCCTTGTGCTGTTGATCGGCGTGCCGGCGGAAGCTCAGGAAACCGTCTACATGCCATCGGATGTGCCGATTTTCGAGCCATTTGCCCAACAGCCACCGCTGCCATACGATCCAGGATATGAACCTGGCCAAGTCTTTAACGCACCGTTGAACCCGTTCTATTCCGGAGAAGTCGATCCGCTTCAGCCCCAAATACGCGACTCCTACGACAGATACTACGTCGAGAGCGGTTGGTACGTCAGCGGGACAGTCGGGGCTCAGGGCATTGAGCAACAAGATAACGTCGGTCCCAATCGCAGCACGAAAATCGACTTCGATCCCGATTTCGGGACGGCATTTGGTCTGGGTTACCGAATCGGACGTCACCGGTACGAGCTGGCTTTCGAATACCGGACGAACTCGGTTAAGGAACTGACGTTCAACACGGTACCGCAGCCGACCGCGCGAGGCAGTTCAAGGACGTACGCAGGCATGATCAACTACTACATCGATTTCCTTCCAAACCGAAGGAATTTTCGGCCGTACATCGGTGCCGGCCTCGGTTTCGCCGAGGTCGACCACAACGTCAGATACGGTATGGCTCGGTTTATCGATAGCGATACCGTTCTCGCGTACCAAGCAATTGGTGGCGTCTCGGGTGATATTCCGAAGAGAAGCAGAATGTCCCCAGAAGGAATGGAATGGTTCGCCGAATTCCGCTATTTCGGAACAACTCATCCCACGTTGAACCGCTTTGGCGGCCCGCCCCCGCCAATCAACACGCTGATGAAGTCAGAATACAACACATATGGCATGATGATCGGCCTGCGGCTGAATCTTAATTGATGCCACGGCACATGATTGTATTCGATCGCGACGACCGCACCCGATCCCCACGCTGATGGGATCGAATCCGACGCGACTTCCCGCTTCGGCCCGCACGATCGGCTCGAATTGATTTGTCCGGCGCGACTTTCATAAGCTCATGCGCGGGCTGTCAATTGCCTGACAGAATTCGGGAAAGCTCGACGATGTGGAACATTCCAACGATTCGAGGATAATCCGCGAATCGAATTCGAACGTTCGGCTTTCGGGAACACTGTTGCCAATCCGAACGTCGAATATGATATGATAGGCCGCAAGTCGTTCCCGCTCGGTACATCGCCGTTGAATTTCGGTTGCAACCTTTGGTTTCGGTAGGAAGAACACCTCATGGCTACCGTCAGCAATTCGAGCACTCAGAAGAAATACGCTGAATTTGACGAATATGTCGCCTTTCAGCTTCAAAAGACCCGCAAGAGCATCAAGACGACGGACATCCTGACGGCGATCGGCGGTGTCGTGGCGGCCTTGATTGGCTATTTGCTGGTGTTCGTTGTACTGGACCACTGGGCCGTGGACGGCGGGTTTGGGTATGCGGCTCGTGTCGGACTGTTGCTGGCACTCATCGTCAGCACGGTCGGGTGGATCGTTTGGAAAGTCGTTCTCCCCTACCGCAGATCCGTGACCGGACTTTTCGCAGCCCGTGCGATCGAAAAGTCCTCGCCGGAATTCGAGAGCAACCTATTGAATCTCGTCGACTTGAAGCGCGCGGGACGGGACGTCTCGGCCAGCATCTTGACGACCATGGAAAAACGCGCCGCCGTTTCGCTGGCGCATGTTGATATTGACCATGCCGTCGACCGGCGGCCTTTGATGCGCGTGTCGTATGCGTTGTTGATCGTTGTCGTCGGCATGTGTCTGTACACGGTCTTCTCGCCGAAGAAAATCTCGCCTTCCATTTGGCGGGCACTTTTTCCGGCCGCGGATGTTGAAGTCGCCACGCGAACCGAATTTCTCGATGTCAAACCTGGCGATGCCGACGTCTTGGCGAGGACGCAACTGGAAGTGACCGTCGATTTACTTGGCGAGGCACCCGAACAGGTTACGTTGTTCTATACAACGAACGACCACCGATTTGTTGGCGAGCCTATCACGTTGCGGCAGGCCGACGAAGACATCAAACGGTTTCATGGGATCATCGTCGGTGAAAACGGGCGTGGTGTCCTGCAGGATTTGACCTATTACATCGTCGCCGGCGACGCGCGCACGCGCGAATACAACGTGACCGTCATTCAGCCTCCTTCGGCGGAAGTTCTTGAGATCACGTACGACTATCCCGCCTACATGGGGCTCGAATCGAAAACTCAAAGAAGTGCCCACATCGACGTTTGGGAAGGCACAAGAGTCAATTTCCGCGCGAAAGCCAACATGCCACTCAAAAATGCGTGGCTGCTATTTTCGGACACGGAAGATATCTCGGAAAAGGGTGTTGAAATTCGCTTGGCTCTGACGAACGAAGTCAAATTGCGCATCCCGGAACCACATCAACTCGCGATTCGGGATGACGGCACATACGCGCACTTTTATCGCATTCAATGCGAGAACGAACGTGGTGATGTCACGCCCGAGCCCACTCTTTACAACATCAAGATCCGTCGCGATCTGCCACCGGAAGTTCCGATCCTCTTGCCGACAGGTGATCTCGAAGCCGCGGCAAATGCAATCATTCCGCTGACGATTCACGCCCACGACCCAGACTTTCTGTTGCGGAAACTCTTCCTGCGTGTTGAAAAGGACGGCAAACGAATCTCGGATCAGACAATCTTTGACGGACGACAGCCTTCTGTTCGGACGTCCTTAGATTTCGAACTCGAAACATTGAATCTGAAGCCAGGCGACAAGATAACGTATTGGATCCAAGCCCAAGACAATAAACACATTAAAACGGAGTCTAACAACGATCCAAAACCTAACCATACAAATACACCAAAGCAAAATATCACAATCGTCGATGCCGTCAGTGAAGAGCAGGCGAAGAAGGACTTCGAGGAAGCAC
>CAUZVF010000172.1:0-8120 GCA_963582955.1 Planctomycetota bacterium | reverse complement strand
TCCTGCTTACGCACTTCAAAACGTCGATCCATGACGATTTCTCCTGAAGGATTCCAAACTTCAGAAGTACAAGTACCAGAATAACTTAAAGCGATGAACACGACTTTGGACAGTAAAATTAGTTAGTATAGAACTATCAAACGTGGTTCAGTGTCGCTCGCCCACGGCGGCAGGTCGGGCTTCAATGAAGTCGTGTTTGGACGCGTGACAGCAGCCAATCAAGGCTCAGGATCTTTAGCGACCTGCAAGTGCTTCTGTAAGAAGCCGGTCATCAATCGTAGGCAGCGGCGGTTGACGACTTCGGCCAGGTCCAATCCGTGCGGCCAGCCTTTCAAACGGTCGTAACGATGTGGCACTCCCAACGATTCGAGCTTCTTCGCAAGCAAGTCGGCTTGGGCGATCGGCACGATGTCGTCGATCGTTCCGTGGAAGATCAGCGTTGGCGGATCGTCTTTCGTGACATGCGTGATCGGCGAAGCCAGTTCGAATTGATTCCGTGCGTCGTCAATCTTCTTGCCGCCGATGAAATTGATGACGGTTTTGTTGTTCGCGGCGAAAGGAGTCGTCAGGTCGGTGGGACCGTAGAAGTTGACGACGGCATTCACCCGGCTGCTGATGCCAGCGTGGCCGCCGGTTCCTTCCAGTTCATGCACGTCGGACGAATAGCCGATCATCATCGCCAAATGTCCGCCGGCCGAGCCACCAACCACGCCGATGCGATCGGGATTGACGTGAAGTTTGGCGGCGCTCGAACGCATCCAGCGCACCGCGCATTTGACGTCATGCACGGCTGCCGGAAACGGGTGGTTAGGCGCCAGTCGATACGATACCGAAGCCACGACGTATCCTCGCTCGGCGAATTTCACTCCATAGAAGTGATAGTCGTCGCGTGAGCCACTGCTCCAGCCGCCGCCGTGAATAAAAATCAAACCGGGAACCGCCCTGTCGATCCGTTTGGGCGAATAAAGATTCAGCTTCAACGCTTCCGTGCCGCCTCGGCCGTATTTCAATGCCCTTCGTTACTATCACGCTTTCGGGTACCGCAAGCCTGCGATCGATCAGCGTTAGTTTTCCGGACAGAATGGCGACTTTCACTGCCGCCGCCGACTCGTATCCCGGCAGTGCTTTCTCGGTTGAAGTTTGGTCCGTATCTTGTGCAAAAGACGCGGACGGTGCGATCATCGCTGACGCGAAAATCACGAGTATGACATTTCGCATTGGTAACTCTCCCAGTGTTGCCGTTCAGGCAGAATCGGCATGTGGGTCATCCGCCGAAATTCAGTGGAACAGCCGGATGACGATGTTGCGGACCAGCTCGATTTCGAAACTCTTATTGCAGATCGCCGAGACGCCAAGCTGATAAACCTCGGCCAGTTTCCCCGGATCAAATTCCGTCGTGCACATGATGATCGGAATGTCCGAGCGTGAACTTTGTTGGCGCACATGCACGATCAGTTCATGGCCATTCATGTTCGGCATGTTGTAATCGGTAACGACCAGATCAAATCGAGTTTGTTTCAGTTGCTCGACGGCCTCGATTCCGTCGCCGGCCATCGCGAAATGAGCGAATCCCAAACGAGTGAGGATGCTCTGCATGTGCCGCCGGGCAACGCGGCTGTCATCGACGATTAAAACTTGCAGCCCGGCCAAATTGCTCAACTGAGAATCGTCGCGCCGGTTGTCTTTGAAAGCCGTGTCGATGGCAGCGTGCAGATTCTCGGAATCAAATGGCTTTCGGATCGGCTGCATTCCGGGAGTCTTGTGGATGTACGATATCACTTCGTCGGGCAATTCATTCGAAGACATTAACACGACGGCAATCCGCGCCCAGCGAATATCTTCGCGAATGCGTTATGCCAGTTCGACTCCGGTGATATCGGGCAATTCCATGCTGGCCAATACGATGTCAGGCGGCATGCTGGCCAGCGAATCAAGAACTTCTTGCCCGGATGCGAAAACGTGAATGTCGTCAGCCCCCAACTGATTCAAGATATGGCCAACCAAACCGCTCTGCAGTTTGGATGATTCGACGATGGCGATCGTGGATTCCTCGGGCACCCATGCCGGCTTGTCACGCGACGTTGCGTCATCGGCCAGAGCCGTCAGGTCTTCGGCGACTTCGCGTGCCGTCTGATGACGGTCGTCTGGTGATTTGGCGACCATTTTTAGATAGATATCATTCAGTCGATTCGGAATGTTCTCGTTGAGTTCCAGCAGCGACGGCGGCGGATCTTCTCGGTGAGCCATGACGCGTCCCACCAAAGTCGTCTTGTCAAAGATCGGTCCGCCAGCAAGCAGGTAGTACAGCGTGCAACCCAAACTATAAATATCAGCTCTATGATCGGATGTGGTGGCATCGATGGCTTGTTCCGGAGCCATGTAATCGATCGTGCCCGCCGCCGTACCCGCCTCGGTCAACGCGGCGGCATCGGCAACATTGTTGACTTGAGGATCGATCCGCGCCAGTCCCAGATCGGCCAGCTTGACCATTCCGTTGACGTCACGCATCAAGTTGGCGGGCTTGATGTCACGATGGATGATTCCCTGTGAATGGGCATAATCGAGCGCCGTCGCCGCTTGTTGAATGACGTCGATCACTTGCGGCACGCTCAATGGTCCCGATCGCCGAACGATGTGGCTCAGATCGGCACCTTCGACGTATTCCATCACCAGGAAATACCCCAAGTCGCACTCATCAGCATCGTAGGCGGCAACGACATGAGGGTGATTCAATCGCGCTGCGGCGTACACTTCACGCTGGAACCGCGCCACGAAATCGCCCGATTCGCTGAGATCTTTCTTCAAGACCTTGAGCGCCACTTCGCGTCGCATCCGGCGATGCAGTGCTTTATAGACGATTCCCATGCCACCTTCGCCGATCTGCCCCAGCAGCAGGTAATTCCCCATTAATAATTCGAGCCCGCGCCCCTTGCGAATTCGTCGGGCCTGAAACGGAGTGAGTTTTCCGCGGGCGGCAAGATTCTTGATGAGACTTTCGCCAGTGGGTTTGTCACCGTTCGACTTCATGCGACGGCAGACCGAGGCCACTTGCGTATCAGTCAGCAGTCCCGTGCGAACAAGACTATCAGCCACATTTGCAATCGATACCGACATTTCCTCGACTCTCTCTATTTGACATCGCTCTGCTGATCCTTCCATGTCGCATCTCCGCGTGCGATGTCAATATGCAAGATCATACGGGCCAGCCAGCTTTAATTTGAGCAAGAATTCAGCAATTCATGTATTTCCAATTTCGTGGTTTGCCTTCGGCCATCCACTCGATTGCCTGAGCCAGCCGCTTCTCGCGCGTGGCTTCTCGTTTGGCCTGCGTGATCCACTCGACGTATTCCTTCTTGTTCGTGTCGCTGAAACCCTCGAATGTCGTCAGTGCCTTTTTGTTTCGACTTAACTCGTCCATCAGATCGGATGGAACTTCGACCGTTTTGATTTTCTTCGCCGCCTTCTTCTTGTTCGATTTAGGAACTTTCCGGGCGTCTTGATTCAGCTTGACGGCTTCTTTGACATACGCCACCAAGATTTTCTGCGTCGGCAGTTGCGTAACGTTGGTTACCTTCTTCGCGCACATTTCGGTTTTGCCAACAGTCACAAACAACTTTTCAGGGTCGCTCAGTTCCTTTCCCTTCCAGAAGCTGAAACTCACGTGTTTCTTGAAAGCGGCCATGCTGCCAACCATGCCGTCACATTCAAAAGTCGGCATGCTCCACTTCATCGTCTCTTCAATCCGCGGGTGCGCCTTGTGATATGCCTTGCGGAGTTTCGTGAGGATCGGCCGAGCAAACTCGGCCGCGTTTTCGATGTATGCGTCAACTGTCGGATTCGTGTTTTTCATGGCCAGGCTCTTTGGCGGGACACCAGTTGGGAATTCGTCGTTGATGAGTTCAATTGAACCTCGAACCGTTGAAATCCACAAGGCAATTGTCGGATGCGTACTTGGCTGCTTGACGCATTCCGCAACGGTCATCATGCTGACTGTCCCGACGGATGACATCATCTTGTTAAGGTTGCGGCCCGAGGACAAATCACAAGGAACAACACCATGACTCCCGAAGATAAAGCCAAAGAACTTGGAATCGAATTCACCAAGCAAGAACCCGGATATCTGAACCTGTGTATTCAGACGGGTAATTTGTTGATGTCGTCGGGACACACCAGCGACATGAAGGGCAAGTTGGGAGCCGGCTTGTCGGTCGAGCAAGGCTATGAAGCCGCGAAAGATTGCGCGGCAAAGATTTTGAATTCCGTGTGGAACACGCACGGCACGATCAACGGGTTGAAAGTGATCAAATTGCTCGGCTGCGTGAATTCGACACAGGATTTCATTGAACACCACCTGGTGATCAACGGGGCGTCGGACCTGCTGCACGAACTCTACGGCAAGGAAGGCGACGGCTGGCACGCCCGCAGCGCGCTGGGATTCGCCTCGCTTCCCACCGGTCCGGCCGTGGAAGTGGAAGCGATTTTTGAGATCAAGCAGTAACACCACTCACGCCACGGGTGCCGTTTCACGATCACGCCAACATCTGATTCCCCAGTTTGGCACCGGGCGCTCCCGGCCCATTTAGAATCTTTCGTTGAGTCATACGCGCACGGTGCGTGCATCTTTCTGTCGCCTTTCGCTCCGCGAAAGTCGCGCAACTGTCGCGGAGCGAATGGCGACACTCATTGATCGGCCGTTTCTTACTTCGCCGCAAGAGTCCGCAGCCGGGCTCCGATCCCGAATTGAAGAGCAGCCATGCTGGCGATTGTCACGATAATCGCGAACACGCCGATGACGTCCCCATCTGCCGATCGGAAGGTCATGGCAAATACACAGGCTCCTAAGAACATTTGGCCGAGGAACATGATCGCGATGGCCAAAGGCAGTGCTCCCCATTTGACAAACAGTGAAAGAAATGCGACCAGATGCACGAAAAAGCCGACCAAGAAAATGCTGAACCAACCCCACGGTGATGAGAGCACATCCTTGACGCCCTCGGCAAATCCTTCGGGAAAGATCACGATTCCGAGACAAAACATGACAACAGCCGGAAGTAATCCAATCAGGCAGCCGGCGACCTTCGAGTAGGCAATTTCGGCGGTCGAAAGCGGGAGTTGCATGATGCTGGACAGAGTGTTCCATTTGATTTCAGACTGGAACACGCCCGACGCACACCACGAGAGTTCGATGACAAATGTCACCATGGCCAGACCCATCGTCAACCCGCCAACCTCTTCATGATCCGTCCAATCCCAATTTCCCCAGGAAAACAGAAACCCAATCGCGGCAAACAGCGGCGGATATAAGATGAATTTCAGAAGCATTGGCAGTTTGCCACCGCTCATGAAATGAAAGTCTTTCCAAATCAGTGCGTTCCGCCATGCGTCTCCGGCACCCAGCAGCTTATTGCGGCTCATGCTCTTAAACAGCAGACCTCGCGCGGGCGACGCCGACGATTGGTCGTTGCGAGTAAAGTAGTTGAAACTGAACCAGGCTAAACCGAAGAAGACTGCCGCGACCGCGAGATTACTGAAGACCTGGAAACCAAACGCCGATTCGGCAAATCCCGTTGTGAGTATCCTGTCGATCCGGCCCAGCGCAGAGAAATTGTTGAGCTGCTCGAGAACTGTTCGGGCTGCTTCTTCGAACAGCCCGGATGAGGATGGATTCGCGAGGCCGAAACTCAGTGCCATCCGAAACCAAGGGACGATCACGAAAAACAGAATCACCAGCAATACCATCTTCCACGAGGCACTGGACGATCGCTTGGAAGACACGGAAACAAACAAACCGACGTTTGCCATCAACACCAGCAGAGCCAACAGCGAGCAATAGGTCGCGAACACCTGTTGTGAACTGACGCCACCCAACGTGATGGCCAACAGTGTAAACGGAAGCTGCACGGACAATAGAAACACCGCGCCGATCACACGCGGCATCAGTTTTCCCAACAGCATCGCCGCCGGACTGACTCCCGCCATTTTCAGCAGCCCCAGCGTCGCCTCTTCTTTCTCTTCGGTGATCGCTGTCGCGAAAAAACTGACACTGGCCAGAACAATCATGAACAAGTTGAGATAAGTGATGCTGCTGAAAAACCTGAGTCCAGGAGCGCCGAACATGAACAACGTTTGCTGGGCCGAGAACAACATGAAATAGATCAACACGACAAACATCAGCCGGAAGAGATGCGTCCGCATCAACCGCGCATCGATGCGGAGCGACCGAATCATCAAGGCGAGCGTTCCAGTCATCGAGAGCAGCTTTCCGTGAGACGCGTGAGTCGTGCGAAAGTATGTCTCGTGAGCCGAGCGAGACTTCAAATTACGGTGTTTTGTTTCGAAAGTCCCGCTCGGCTCGCGGGACCTACTTGGCACACTTTCCTATTGGATGATCCGTCCTGTCACCGAACTCCACGTTCCGTCAGGTCCAGGAATGCCTGATTCAAATGTTTTTGGTCTTTGGAAAAGGCGGCCACGGTCAGACCCAAATCGAGCACGTTTCGCAATAAGGCGTTGGTATCGGTTTGTGACGGATCGATCGAAATTCGATACTCGGGCCGTCGCTCAATCTTCTCGATGTCGACAACGCCTGGCAGCCCCTTTAGTTGTTCCTCGGCTTTCGGATCTTCTTCGGAGATGACCAAACGGAATGCCTGTTGTTCCGCCTGATCCTGCGATAGCAAATCGTTCATTGACCCGCTGTACTTGACGTTTCCGCGGTCGATAATCGTCACGCTGTCACACAACTCGGCCAGTTCGCTTAGGATGTGCGAACTGATGAGGATCGTCTTTCCCATCCGCCTCAATTCCCGAAGGATCTCCATCAGCTCGATCCGGGCGCGCGGGTCGAGTCCCGAGGCGGGCTCGTCCAAGAGAAGCAGATCCGGGTCGTTGACAAGCACGCGGGCCAGGTTCACACGCTGTTGCATCCCGCGTGAGAGGCTATTGATCAAGTCGTCCTTGCGGCCGTCCATGTCGGTCAGAGCCAGAATGTCACTGATCACGCGTTTGCGGTCGCTCACCGACAATCCGTAGGCGGCCCCGAAAAAGTCGAGGTACTCACGAATGGTCATTTGCCGATACATGTTGAAATTGTCCGGCATGAAGCCGATACGGCGACGGGTGGACTTCACGTTGGTGACGACATTCTGGCCGAATACCGAAACGGTGCCAATCTGCGGTGGCAAGAGCGTGCAAACCAGCTTCAGCGTGGTTGTCTTGCCCGCACCGTTGGGACCGACAAATCCATGCAAATCCTGCTGCTCGACGCGAAAACTGATCCGTTCCAAAGCTCGGTGCTTCTTAAACGAATGGCCGAGATTGTTCACTTCGATGGCAGCAGGGTTTGAGATAACGTTGCTCATGGTTCCTCGGGGTTGAAGACGTCGATGCAGTACAGCACGTAACCCGCGTTGCCGTCAAATTGGTCGCCCGTTGTGAAGAATTCGCCGGTCAACAGTGCAAATATGAATACTCGCACGCGGTCATCCGGCAATGAAACCTCGGAAACACGCGACTGATCGAAAATGCCGAGACTGGCGGCGATCAGTGGATGATGCAGCCGGCTGAACAGCTCATTGCGGGTCGCGGGCTCGTCTTCCCAGGGGACGTAATAATTGTTACTCAGCTCGTTGTATTCGTTCAGACGCAGGAAGTCTCGCAGATTCTGTGGTTTGGTCGCCTTGGCCAGCCGTCCGTCGTGATGCGACATGTGATAGACGCGGTCGCGATACAGAGCGTAAACCTGTTTGGAATTTTCAGGAAAAGAATCGTCAGTCGTTAGCACCAGGTTTTCCAGCGTCGCGTCTGCTTCCCAGGTCTCGACATTCAACTGAATCCGTTTTGCCTTGAGTTTTGACCTGTGTTTGAACGAGCAATTCGAATACGGAGGGATGTCCACGTCGAACGTGCCGTCTAGCCCGTTGTCGATCAGTCCGGGCACGGCCTCGGCATTTTGCGCGGTGGAATAGATCCGGCCCGTGCCCTGATGGGAAATACGATAATCGGCACCATCAATTACGAAGGCGTTGGTCCACTGTGTAACGTCGAAGTAGTCTCCCTGAAGCGGTCGGGCGATGGCCAGAGTGTTGACCGCGGTTGATTCGCCATAGCCGCGGCGTCCG
>CAUZVF010000171.1:0-8133 GCA_963582955.1 Planctomycetota bacterium | reverse complement strand
CTCGCTCGGCTCGCGAGACCTACTTTCGCTCTGCGAAAGTAGCGCCTCTTTCGCGGAGCGAAAGGCGACAAACTCGGTTTTGAAACTGCTTCTAATCTTCCACCAACGTGCCGCGATCGGCCATGGCGTGAGCGGTCGCGACCAATCCGTCGACATCCAAACCTAAATCGGCCAGCAATTCTCCGCGTTCGCCGTGTTCGACAAATTGATCGGGAATGCCAAGCCGACAGATGTTATCAGTGCGAACGCCGGACGCGTTGGCCGCTTCCAGCACGGCGGCACCGAATCCGCCACACAATGTGCTTTCCTCGACCGTGATCACGAATCCGGTTTCTTCGATGGCCCGCAGAATGGTGAGTTTGTCGATCGGTTTGGCGAATCGGGCGTTGATGACTCCGACGTCGAATCCCTCTTGTCGCAAACGCGTGGCCGCCTCGACACAATTTGGGAATAACGATCCAAAAACAACAAACATGCCATCCTCGCCCCATTTGAAGATTTCGGCTTTGCCCAGTTCGACAGGATCAGCCGCGCGTTCCACGTTTTGAACAGCAGTTTTGGGATAACGCATCGACGTCGGGCCGTTGTGAGTCAAAGCAAATTGCATCATTGGCGCGATATCGCGTTCGTCACCGGGAGCCATCACGGCCATGTTCGGGAAAGTCCGCATGTACGTGTTGTCGAAGACTCCGTGATGAGTCGGTCCGTCGGGTCCGCATAGTCCGGCCCGGTCCAAGCAAAACGTGACGGGCAGGTTCTGCAGCGCCACCTCTTGAAAAATCTGATCGAAACTGCGCTGCAGAAACGTGCTGTAAATGTCGATGATCGGCCGCATGCCGGACTTGGCCATTCCGGCGGCAAACGCGACGGCATGTCCTTCGCAAATGCCCGTGTCGAAGAATCGATCGGGGAATTCCGCGCGGACTTTGCCCAGCTTGTTTCCTTCACACATCGCCGCCGTGAGCACGGTGACTCGTTTGTCGGCCGCCATCGCGTCGAAAATCGCGTCCGAGACGGCGTTTGTGTAGGCTCGCGACGAACTTGTTTTCACTGGAACGATTTCGCGGTCGCCATTTCGTTTGAAGGGAGCCGGTGTATGGAACTTGACCGGGTCGGCGCACGCAGGATCGAAACCGTGTCCCTTTTCAGTGAACACATGCAGCAGCACGGGACCTTTGACGTCCTTAACCAATTCCAAGTAGCCGCGTAGCGATTCGATGTCATGTCCGTCAACCGGACCGACATAGCGAAATCCCAATTCTTCGAACAGCATGCCGCCGTGCAGGAATCCTTTGACAGCTTCCTTGAATTGAGCGAGTGCGTTCTCGACCGATTCGCCGACAACGGGCACTTTGTTCAACAGCCAAGACACATCTCGCTTCAGCCCGTTGTAAAACGGAGCGACACGGGCTTTGTCGAGATACTGAGCCAGTCCGCCGACTCGGGGGCAGATGCCCATTTTGTTATCGTTCAGAATGACGAGCAAATCCTTGTTCATGCCGGCGGCGTTGTTCATGGCCTCGAACACGATCCCCGACGGCAGCGCACCGTCACCAATCACGGCGACCGATCGGCGGTTGTCTGTCGAAATCAGGTCGTCGCCGGTTTTCATGCCCAGGATTGTCGAGACGCTGGCACCGGCGTGTCCTGTCATGAATAAGTCGTAATCACTTTCTTCCGGATTCGGATACCCCATTAGTCCGCCCTTGCGGCGGATTGTGGGAAACTCGTCGTAGCGTCCCGTGAGTAGTTTGTGCGGGTAAATCTGATGGCCGGTGTCCCAAATCAACCGGTCGTTCGAAAAATCAAACACGGAATGCAGAGCAATGCACAACTCGACGACGCCAAGATTGCTGGCGAAGTGAGCGGGCCGATCGGAAACAACCTCGACAAGCGCCTCCCGAATCTCGGTCGCCAGTTGTACTAACTGGTCATCAGACAGAGTTCGCAAGTCCGTTGGCGACTCAATCTTTGAGAGCAGTTCAAATTTCATTAGTGATCTCTTTCCAGTACGAATTGAGCCAACTCTTCCAATCGTTGGCCTCGGTCGCCCAACGGGGCGATCGATTGACACGCCTGTTCGATCAATTGCTCGGCCTTTGTCCGTGCGGCCGCAACACCCAGAATTGCCGGATACGTCAGTTTTCCTTCGGAATCGTCCTTCTGGACCTTTTTTCCCATTTTCGCCCGGTCGCCGGAAACATCCAATAGGTCATCCGCAATTTGAAAGGCCAAACCAACAGATTTTCCGTATTCCGTCAGTGATTTGAGGGTTTCGGTATCGGCACCCGCGATGCGTGCGCCGATTGTGACGGCACTGCCTAGCAAGCAACCGGTCTTGCGGCGGTGGATCGCTTCCAAACCAGAAAGAATCGTGCTGGCGTCGATCGTTTCCAGTTCGTTGTCTAACCGAAGCCCCGATGAAAAACGGCCTTCTCCTTCCAGATCGGCCATCTGACCGGCGATCATTCCCCGAGGTCCCGCGGCAGCGGCGAGATCGGCACAACACGACGCGGCGACTTCCGGTGGATCGACTTCCGAGGCCAACGTCTCGAACGCCAATGTCAGCAAAGCGTCGCCCGCCAGGATGGCTGTCGCCTGATCGAATTTCACATGATTGGTTGCACAGCCACGGCGCAGGTCGTCGTTGTCCATAGCCGGCAAGTCGTCGTGGATCAGCGAGTACGTGTGAACCATCTCGACGGCACACGCGGCCGGCAGAGCTGCCTCGACATCGCCGCCCGCCGCCTCGCACGCCAACAGCAGCAGCACGGGACGCAATCGTTTTCCGCCCGCCATCAAGCTGTAGCTCATCGAGCTTTGCAGCCGGGAAGGGCAGTCGGGACCCTGTTGCATGTATTCGTCTAATCTCGAATTCACGCGATCCCGCAGCGTTTGCCACGAATTGTGAAGGAGCATTGTTGATTGAGACATGCAGACAACCGAACGCATTCTTGCTTGGAGGAAACCGACGATATCCCATGTCGTCGTGGAGTGGACAACCGAAAGCACGCATTACCAAATGACTTACGTCCCGCGTATGTTATCTGTTGGCCACTGTAAGACGCAATGTAAGTTTCGCTGGGAAAATCCCGCGACGTTCGACACAATGGAAGAACCGTAGTCAACAACGGCAGCGTTTGGTCACGACAAGTCGGTCTCGCGAGCCGAGCGAGACCATCGAATGCGTCAGAGCTAGCGCATTTCGGAGGTCCCGCTCGGCTCGCGGGACCTACTGAGCGCTGTCGTCTTGAATAGAAATCAATGATCGGTGCCGCCATGTCAAACGAATCCGAGATCCTCCACGACCGCGGCGGGTTTCAAGCTTGTGTTGACCTCTACAAGCGAGACATTGACCGAACGATGCTCCGTGAAAACCTGAAGTTGACGGTCGAGGAACGATTCCGCAAATTCAAACGGACGATGGAAATGGTTGACGAACTTCGCCGGGCTGGGAACAAACTGCGCCAGCAGGCACGGAAATGAACGCGAATTTCGATCAGATTCTGCCTCTGCTCGTCAAGCACGGAGTCAAATTCATTCTCATCGGCGGCGGAGCTGCGATCGTTCATGGTTCCGCACGCACCACGGAAGATGTTGACGTGGTATGAATCCTGACGGCTCTTTTCATTGGCTCGATTACAGCGTTGTGTTCGGATATCTGGCCGTTTCGCTCGGGCTGGGTTTCGCGATGCGGCGGCAGTCGAATCGTGAGGAATTCTTTACGGCCAGCCGTTCGATGGGACGGATCACCGTCGGGCTGAGCGTCATGGCGACGCTGTTCTCGGCCAACAGTTTCGTCATGTATCCGTCAGCAGCGTACGGCAACAGCCTACGAGTTTTGATGGCGGTCGTCGCGTTTTGGGCGATGGGGCCGTTCGTCATTTGGGTTTTTATCCCCGTCTACGCAAAGTTGAACTGCAATACGGCGTACGAGTATCTCGAAAAGCGTTTCCACGTTTCCGTACGCTGCTTGGCCAGTTGTTTGTTCGTGCTGGCCAGAATCTCGTGGATGGCCGCCGCAACGTATGCTGCCTCGGAAGGAATTTCGGGGATCGCCGGCATCAACCAATTCGTGGTCATTATCGGGCTGGGAGTTGTCGCGATCGCCTACACGATGTTGGGCGGATTGCGGGCCGTCATGTGGACCGATGTTTTACAGTTCTTTGTATTCTTCGGCACGATTCTGTTCGCGGCGTGTCTGCTGATTAGTCAGACCGAAGGCGGTGCCTCGCGGATCATCGACAGCTATTTCGAGGGCCGCGAGAATATGCTGTTCGATTTCTCGCTCGATCCGACACTGGAATTTGCCACGCTGGCGATACTGATCGGCAGCTTTGTCGAAGGCCTGTCGGCGTTCGGAGCTGATCAAGTTGCCGTGCAACGTTACATCGCCGCCAAAGATATGCGGACGTCGCAAACTGGTTTTCTGATTACCTTGCTGGGGTTGCTGATCGTGTTGCCGGGCTTATTGGTGATTGGCATGGGCCTGTTCCATTATTTCAAGCTCAACCCCGACGACATGACTCCGGTTGTCCTGGAAGAGTTTGAATCGTCTGACTCCGAAAAAGTGCAAAACGTTCGAAGTCGCTTGCAAGCAAGAGTGGCGGCATCGTCGTCGGAGTTTGGCCAAGCCGCCACAGAGTACTATCGCAGTCATCCTGCCAAATTGCATGCCGACGTCGTGGAAATGGGGCTGAACGACCAAGCCATGCCGCGTTTCGTTCGGCTGAAGTTTCCACCCGGCGTGGTCGGTTTGTTGGTCGCCGCCTTGATGGCGGCCACGATGTCGAGCGTTGATTCCGGCATTCATTCCGTGACGACGGCATTGCTTGTTGATTTCCGCGACCGCCTGTTTCCCAACCTGCGTCCATCCACTGAAGCCGGCGAGATGTTGGCCGCTCGTTCGATGGTTCTGGTCATCGGAATTCTCGCCATCACTTTGGCGTGTTTTGTCGGCCAACTTGGTGATGTTTTCACCGTCGCCAAAAAAACAATCTCGGCCTTCGCGGCGCCATTGCTGGCCGTGTTCATCGCCGGTCTGTTCATCCGACGGACGACATCGTTCGGCGTCTTTCTCGGAACGTGGTTGGGAGCCGTCTTTACTCTCGTCGTGATGTACGTTTGCGGCGACTGGTTCTCGATGTGGTTTTTTCCAATCGGGTTCTTCGGTTCGGTAGGATTATCCGTCGTTTTCAGCTTTCTACCGGTAAAAGCCAATCGACGATCCGGTAAACCTCCACTGACGTTTTGGAACATCCGCACGCTTCGTGCTGAATCAACCCCTTCCGATGACATTGCGGATGGCTAGGTGTTGTGAATCCCGAAAGCCCTGCGCAGCATGGCGAGGCTTTTGGGAATCGCCGTTCGATAGTCTTCTTTGCCTTCGTATTCCAACGAAATCCAGCCTCGGTAGTTGTGCTTTCGCAGCATGGTCGCGATACGGTCGTAATCGAGGTCGAGTTCGTACCACTCACCGCCGCCGTAATAGGTTTTGACTTGGACGAAGACAGCCTTCGGCGCGAGATTCTCGAGTTTCACATAAGGATTCTCGAGGAAGTTTCCGGTATCGAGCGTGACTTGCAGCCAGGGCGAATCGACCGCATCGACAATCCGCATGACTCCTTCAGGAGTCAGCCCCAAACCCCAGTGGTTTTCGAGCCCCATCACAACTCCGCATTTCTCGGCCGTCGGCAGACACTTCTTGAAACTCTCGATCACCCACGGAAACGCGTCGTCTTCGGTGTATCCCTTCAACGGCGGCTCGATGCCGCGGTTCGCCATCAACTCGTCAAAGTTGCGACTGGTGCCCCAGCGGCCCGTGTTGACCCGCATCGTCGGGATGCCCAGCCGATAACACAATTCAATCTGCGAGATCGTCAAGTCGACATTCCGCTTGCGCTTCTCAACATCCGGCGTCACAAATCCCTGATGAGTCGACATCCCACACAACGGTAACCCCAACCGAAACGCATGCCGCTTGATCGATTGCAGTGCCGCGTTGCTGAGCAACTCGCTTTGCTGAATCTGATACAACAGCAATTCCACTCCGTCGAAACCCATGTCCGACGCAATATCGATGCAACGATGAATATTCCGGAGCTGCTGATTCTTGAATCTCCACAGAGAATAAGTCGACAAAGCGTCAGTAATCAATGGAAAGGCGCGAAAAAGAACCAGAAGCACAAATGAACGCACATCTTTACATTTTTAGTGACGCCTGTCCGACCGATTGGTTGGAAGATGGCAAGGATGACCAATGGCATACCGTTGTCAACTTTGTATTTCAGTCAGATCCCTCACTGCAAATGGATGTTGATGAGGGTCTGTCGCATAGCGACATCTTGAACAAAGATCCCGTTTTCACAGGTTTCACCTGCAAGGTCAGTGCCGGATTGCGTTCTGGACAACTCCGCAAATGGGCTACAAGCTCTGCCTACAAATCACGATTCTGTCAATCTTTCGTCGGCGCTCAGCAAGGTGATTATCGGCCCATCATCTCTGCTTGCTCATTTCAAGAGAAGACACTACGGGCAAAAAAGGAGATCCTCCAACATTCCTACAATCAGCGACTCGGTGGGATCGAAGGTCGTGGCATTGGTTTTGAGGAATTCGTTGACGATAAAGGCCGTCTTCAGATGAAACATTCGTTCGTCAACTTCTTCGGCTACCATGAAATCCAATGCCCGGAGAACCAAATGCTCGTCATCCTTTTGATGGCGTGGTTTATCGCAGACCAGTATGGTTTCTACCGCCGTGAAATCGTGGAGTGTGGTCAGCTTGGATTCAATGAATTATCAATTACCGTCGTTTCTGACAAACTTAGTGGTGATGATGATTTCCGTCCAAAGAACAAAAGGAATCTGCGAAACCTCATTGACCCGGAAATGCATCGCGTGCCGATTGTGCTTACGCGGTCAGCGCAGAGCGATGTTCATCCAGGTGATCTCATTGTCGACAATCTAGCAGGTTGGCTAAATGCGGCGATAAGCGATCCGAGTGGAGAATTTGCAAGGGCGGCGAAGGGAATCGAGGGCACTGGCATATGGAATGGTTGGCACGAGTTGTCAGGACAACCTTACGAGTGGAAATCAACTCCGGTAATTCGACGTTTGAATTCGCACAAACCAGCACCTGCTTCCACTGAATGACGCATTGCGGCTGCCTCATCACCTCAATGATGAGATGAGGTCGCGACCTGTGTGGCGATTGAGTAGTCCATCGACTCGGATTCGATCCCGTGGACGGCCAGTCCGCGGATCTTCAAGCTGCTGAAAGAGGAAATCGTCCAGCTCAGTGATAAAGGCTTCACGCTGCTGCGGATGCGCGAACTGAAGCAGCAGCTCGAAATGAGGCTTCCCGACGACCCGTTCACCAACGAGGAACTCAAGGCCGTCGTGGGGCTGTTGGCCGGGCCGGGGCATTTCTGGCAGCTTGAGTTCGGTCAGTTCGTCCTGCTGCATCCTCCAGCGGATCAACTCCTACGCTGCGGCCGTCGGGCGGACGGTTCGCTCGCACCTGCACCAGATCAGGGTGATTCACGTGTCCGCTATGCTCGCCGGGCAGTTGAATTTCGGTCAAATGCTCGGCGCGGGTCTCCTGACCCCGCCGAAACGGCCGACCGAAGGTCTCTCCGAGTGGACGACGACTCGCGATCGCATGGAGACCTGCGGTCAAACGGTGTAGCTCGGTCGGGAGACCGGCCACAGCGCGTCGAGCATCTGTTCTTGCGCTGGGACCAAGGAACGCGTAACGTCAATCACGGTGATCATGCCAGCTCCGCGAGCCGGACAGGTCAGGTTTCTTATCTTGTATCTCGAGTCTGATTTTTTTGCGAATGTGATCAGTCGGGCTCGGATTCGTTTTGTTTCGACGCGGAAACAGGGGATGTCTGGATGGCGACCATCTCCTGGTATTTCCCATGTTGGCGCATCAGTTCATTGTGAGTACCAATCTCAGTGATGTGGCCAGCCTCGATGACGGCGATGCGGTCGGCGTGAGCGATTGTGCTCAGTCGGTGGGCGATCACAAAGCTGGTGCGGTTCTTCATTAGTTCCGTGAGCCCGGCCTGAATGAGTCGTTCACTTTCCGTGTCAAGATTGCTGGTCGCTTCGTCCAGTATCAGAATCTTCG
>CAUZVF010000170.1:0-8135 GCA_963582955.1 Planctomycetota bacterium | reverse complement strand
TTGCGAGCATTTGCCACACTCGGCCCAAGTACTGGATCGTTGCACTTTGGTACGATCGATGTCACATCCCTGGAACATTCATTCGGCGTCGTACACGTTGACCGGCAACCCGGACACTGAACGCATCGAAGGACGACAGCGACATTCGGACCAGTGGCCGTACCTCGGGAGCGTGATCGACTATCTCGGCGAGCGTGGGCACTTTGGAAAGAGCGAAATTGGAGTGCCGCGTAACGTAATGCTCCCGTGGCGACAGAGTTTATATGCGAATCCGAACAAACGTTCGGGCACGTTCGGCGGCTTTCTGGGGACCGCGTTCGATCCGCTGTGGACCGAGTTTCGCGGCGTAGCGCCGCTGGGCGACCCGTTTCGCGAGATCACACCGCAGGGTCGCTTCGCATTCGGTGCAGCCAGCCCATCATCGATCAACCAAGATTCGCTGGATCGACGCATGTCGCTGCTGGCTCAGTTCGAGAAACAGTTTACACGCTTCAAACGCACGTCCTCGGTACGTGGCTACTCACGACAGCGTAAAGCGGCCTACGAACTGCTCGCGACACCCCAGGTTGGCGAAGCCCTGCACATTGAACGCGAGCCGCCAGCGCTACGAGAGGATTACGGAATGACCTTATTCGGTCAGTCCTGCCTTGCCGCACGGCGATTGCTTGAGGCCAACGTCAAGTTTGTGACCGTGCTTTGGGACGAGTACGGCCAGACCGACGAGAGCTGGGATACTCATTACGATCACCACACACGTATGAAAGATTTCCTGTTGCCTGCGTTCGACCGCGCGTTCGCCACGCTGATTCGTGACCTGGATCGTCGAGGTCTGCTCGAAGATACACTGGTTCTGTGTCTCAGCGAACATGGCCGGACGCCGAAGTTCTATGCGACCAGCGCCGGTGCTCCCGGACGGGATCACTGGTCGCGCGCTTACTGCCAGCTCTTCGCCGGTGCCGGAGTTCCGCGTGGCCAGGTTCTTGGAGCCTCTGATGCGACTGCCACCGACGTCATTGACCGACCGATCAATCCCAAGGATATTCTCTGTACCGCCTGCCATCTGCTGGGCGTCGACCCGCGAATTGAACTTCTCGCCAGTCCCAATCGACCGGTGCCTCTGATCGCCGGAGGTCAGGTCGTTCGAGAACTGGTGGGCCGTCAGCCCGTTTGACAGCGGCGTTGAGCCGGCCGCACTCAACGTCGTCAACGATTTGTTTTGGGTCGAAGGCCGCTCACTTTCCCGATAGTGAGTCGACCAGACTCTCAATTCATTTGTTGATACTCACCTCTGATGCTAAGCAGTCATGCGTGGTTAGCCACTTTTTAGCCGCGCGGATGCAGGACGGCTGTCTCGGAGTTGAAGTAGAGTCTCGTTCTTCAGGCGAAGAGGTTTGACTTCACTTCGCCATGAATGTCCGTTAGCCGGAAGTCTCGACCTTGATAGCGGTAAGTCAATTTTTGGTGGTCCAAGCCAAGTGCGTGTAGGATGGTTGCTTGTAGATCATAGACGTGCCACGACTCTCCTGTCGGTAGGCAGCCGAGATCATTCGTCGATCCGATCGTCTGGCCGGGCTTGACGCCTCCACCGGCGAACCACATCGTGAAGGCTTCGATCTGATGATCGCGGCCGACGGAATCGCTGGGTTTCTTGCCCTTCTGCGCGACAGGCGTTCGACCTAACTCGCCGCCCCAGATGACAAGCGTGTCGTCCAGCAAGCCACGTCGAGCCAGATCGTTGACCAATGCGGCCGATGGCTGATCCGTCAATTTGCACTGCTGGGGTAAGCCGCTTGCGATTGCGGTGTGATGATCCCAATCACCGTGAAAACACTGCACGAAGCGAACGCCACGCTCAACCAGCCGTCTGGCAAGCAGGCAATTCCGCGCAAACGATGGTTCAGCCGGATCGTCGATGCCGTACATCGACAGTGTCTCAACGGTTTCGCTTTTCAGATTGAGTAACTCGGGCGCGGCGGATTGCATGCGAAACGCAACTTCGTACGAGGCGATTCTCGCCGCGATTTCGTTGTCGCCTGTCTGCGCCAGACGTAGCTGGTTCAATCCTGTGATTGCATTGATCGACTGACGCTGAGTTTCCTTCGAAAAACCTGCGGGGTTCGCCAGATTGAGAATTGGATCACCCGACGACCTGAGCGGCGTGCCTTGATATTTCGACGGCAAGAAACCGTTGCCGTAATTCGCTCCCTTGCTTCGCGGTCGCATCCCGCTTCGCAACACCATGAAAGCCGGCAGGTTCTGCGACTCGCTTCCCAGGCCGTAGACCGTCCAACTGCCAAGACTCGGTCGGCCGAATCGCCGCCAGCCAGTGTTCATCATCAGTTCGGCAAACATGTGGTTGGTGTCGTCAGTCTTGATTGTCTTAGCGATGGTCAGTTGATCGACAATGGACGCGGTGTGTGGAAGCAACTCAGAAACTGCCGCGCCGCATTCCCCATGACGAGCGAAGCTCCAGGGCGAGCCCATCAGCTTCGGCCGCTTCTCTTGAATCTGAGCGAACGAGACCTTTTTCAAAAGCGAATCCGGGAGAGGTTCTCCGTCTCGCCGCAACAATTCCGGCTTCGGGTCGAACAGGTCGAGTTGGCTTGGTCCACCGATCTGAAACAGGAAGATGACGGATTTTGCGCGAGCACGATAATGCGGCTGTCGTGGAGGCAACGGGCCTTCGGTTTGGGTCGCGCGAAGGCGGTCGTTGGCCAGCAACGATGAGAGCGCAACGGGAGCCAAGCTCAGCGCAGACGATCCAAAGAACTGCCGTCGCGTCTGGAATTGCTGTCGCGATTGTGCGTTCACCTTGTTACTCCCTCGTAATGAACTCATCAAGGTTCATGACGACACGGCTGACGACAACCCAGGAGGCAAATTCAGCGACATCAAAATCAGGTGGAGCCGAGTTGCCGGAGACTTGAGCGGCTTCGTTTGGATTCGCACCAAATGCCTGTCTCTGTTGCGAGATCAGATTCTGAAGCAATTTCGACTCGGGTATCGACGGATCACGTGACAGACACGTTCGGATCAACAGTCTGATTCGTTCGTCATCCGACCGGGCCGAGGACGTTGCGATTCGCATGGCTAAGGCCCTGGCGGCTTCGACGAAACTCGGATCATTCAACAAGGTTAACGCCTGGACGGGAACATTCGAACGATCTCGCCGCGTGCACGCCGTGACTCCATCGGGAGCGTCGAACAGCGGCAAATTCGGATGAGGCGTCAGACGCCAGACCCACGTATACATCCCACGCCGGTAAAGATCTTCGCCGTCGCTCATCCTCCACTCTGCGGGTGTCGCTCGATTTTTCAGAATTCCGTCAACTTGAAACGGGAAGACGCTGGGCCCGCCCAGTTTGTTCGAGAGTAGGTCGGCGGCAGCCAACCAGACGTCGCGGATGATTTCGGCTTCGAGACGGACGCGCCGCTGACGGGCAAACAGTTGGTTGCCGGAGTCAACTTCGGCGAGTTCGGGCCGTGAATTCGACGATTGGCGATACGTGGCTGAAGTGACGATCAGTCGCTGGAGTGACTTTAACCCCCTCCAACCGGGACTGGTTGCTCCACGCAGTTCACACGCAAGATAATCCAGCAACTGACTGTGCAGCGGTTGGGGAGTCTGCATGCCAAAATCGCTCTCGGTCTCGACAAGGCCCAGACCAAAGAATCGCTGCCAGACGCGATTCGCTGTGACTCGCGCTGGAAGTGGATTCTCGGGCGACAGAAGCCAACCGGCGAGCTCGAGACGGGTGAGGTGCATCGACTCCGCAGGGTGATTGTGCGAGCCGGCTATCAGTGCGGGCAGGTTGGAGCCGAATCTTGCGTTGAAGAATGCAGGGAAGCCCGCTTCGACCGGTTCACCTGGATTCGCTCGATCGCCTCGAACGAAAATATGTGTCGGTTGCGGAGTCTGCTTCATCACCAAAGTCGTCGGCGGCCTGGCCTCGGCCTGCAGGTGCTTCTGGGTTGCCGCTGACGACTTCGTGGGCGCCACATAGAAGTTGCCATCCATTTGCATCTCAGCGATGCTGGCGTCGTTGAAGAAGGCGTAGAGTTGATAGAACTCGCGCTGCGTGAGCGGGTCGGTCTTGTGAGAGTGACACTGGGCACAGCCTGTCGTAAGGCCGAGAAACACCGCTCCGATCGTGTTGACTCGATCGAGAATCGAATCCTGACGAACACCCGGATCGAGCATCGCATTGCACTGGAAGCCGGTTGCGATTCGTTGATCGATCGATGCGTTCGGCAACAAGTCGCCCGCCAGTTGTTCGGTAACAAACTGGTCGAACGGCATGTCGGCATTCAGGGCCTGAATAACCCAGTCTCGATAAGCCCAAATCTTCCGCGGCTGGTCTGACTCGTAGCCAGCGCTGTCGGCATAGCGAGCGAGATCGAGCCAATGGCGGCCCCATCGCTCGCCATACCGAGGCGATGCCAATAGCTCGTCGACGAGTTGCTCGTAGGCGTTGGGACGCGGATCATCCACGAACTCGACGACACGTGACCAAGTCGGCGGTAAGCCGATCAAATCGAGATAGAGACGTCGGATCAACGTCTCGCGAGCCGCTTCGGGCGCTGGAGAAAGTTCACGGTCCTCCAGCTTTCTGAGCACGAATCGATCGATTGGGTTGTGAGGCCACCCGACATCGGAGACCGCCGGTGGTGTGTGTCGCGGGATCGATTGGAACGCCCAGTGCCGTTTTGCCGAGGGCATGGTGTTCTCGGGAATGCCGGCGGCGCCTTGATCGATCCACCGGCGCAACATATTGATTTGAGAAGCCGTGAGTCGCTCGCCCTTGGGAGGCATTCGATCGTTTTCTTCGTCCGCGGCTACGCGTCGGATCAGCTCGCTCACGCCGCTCTTGCCGACGACGATCGAGACACCACCATCACCTCCGGCCAACGCACGACCACGCACATCGAGCCGCAATCCACTCTCCTGCTTTTCAGGCCCGTGACAGCGGAAGCAGCGAGCCGAGAGGATTGGCTGGATATCGTGGTCGTAGCTGACGGCTGGCTCGTTGCCGACGCCGGGTTCAGAGGAACCCGCCACAGCGATCAGGCCAACCATCAACGTCAGGGAGTAATACTTGCCATCGATCATCAGAGACGCGTTCTCGAACACTCTATACAGAAAACCAAAACCTCACTGCTTGGCCACAAAAGATGCTGTCAGCCACCCGTACTCAGACCAACTCATGCAGCGGACGGGCATCGTTGTCGACGAGATACTGTGGTCGACCGTTGAAGTCCATCACCGTTGAGGTGCCGGTATCGATTCCCATGTTGTGATAGAGGGTCGAGAAGACCTCGCCGAATGTCACAGGCCGTTCGACTGCTTCGCCGCCGAGACGGTCGGTTGCGCCGATGACTTGCCCAGTTTGCATACCACCGCCAGACATCAAGGCTGCCGAGACACGTGGCCAGTGATCGCGACCGACGCGGGCGCTAATCTTCGGCGTACGACCAAATTCGCCCCAAATGAGAACGGTTGTGTCCTTGTCGAGTCCGCGTGCGTGGAGGTCTTCGACAAGTGCACTGACGGCCTTGTCGAAGACAGGGAAGTCTTCCTGTTCGCGCAGAAAAATCGAGTTATTGGCCCGGCCTTCCGCGTTCAGTCCTCCATGCCAATCCCATTTGCTGTAGTTGAGTGTGACGGCGCGGGCGCCGGCTTCAATCAGTCGGCGGGCAACGAGCAGACTTTGTGGGACACGTGGTGCCCCATTGAAATCCATAAAAATCTTGGGGTTGCCTGTCCCATAGCGTTCGACGACCTTGGGATCTTCCTGACTGAGGTCGAGAGCTTCGGCGAGTCGCGATGAGGTGAGCACGCCCATCGCCTGTTCGGCAAAGACATCCATCCCCAGCATGGCGCCACTGGCGTCTGCTTCGCGGCGGAAGTTGTCGACGGCGGAGAGCAAGGCTCTGCGGTCACCGAGACGTTCCGGAGTCACGCCGTTGAGCACCATGTCTTCGCGGGTTGGCCCCATAGGCCGGAATGAGGTGTGCGATACTCCGAGAAACCCGGGCCCCGGTTCGTTATACGGACCGTGAGTACATTGGTAACAGAGGCTGACAAATGGGGGCACGCTTTTGTCGGCGACTCCTTGTAGCTTGGAGACAACCGAACCGAATTGTGGCCAACCGCCCTGTGGTACATTTCCGCGCGGAGGCCGACCGTTGTAACACTGGGTCGCGTCATGACCGCTTTGGGCGTCGGAGATCGAGCGGATGGGGACCAACTTGTCCATGATCTTCGCCAACATGGGGAAGTGTTCGCAGATCTCAATGCCAGGAACATTCGTCTGAATTGGTTTCCACGGCCCTGCGATTTCACGCGGTGCGTTCGGTTTTAGATCATACATATCCTGGTGCGGTGGTCCACCAACCAGATAAATGAGGATGACCGATTTGTTCGAGTTCTTGACGCCAGCTTGCGCTTCAGTTGCCAGTATTTGTGGCAGCGTGAGGCCAGCCATTCCCAGGCTGCCGATCTTCAGGAAGTTTCGGCGGGAGACACCATCGCAGAACGACTGAGTCTTATCCGGGTGGCCGATGATCGAAAGCATCGCGCATCTCCCCAGGAAGGTGTGAAACTCTGTTTAATCTTCAACAAACATATCAAAAGGTGATCATATCTTGAAAGACCTTCATTCACCAGACGCTTGCATTTCCGGTTGAGGATTCGAATTGGCTGCCATTTCCCGGATGGATTCTGTTCCAACCACACCGGCGGTCAGTTGCTCCGTTGATAATCTCGGACGGTGCGCCGTGCTGTTTACCAATACCTTCTGGAGTTTTCTGCGCGAGTTCTCACCATTTGGACATCCAAATCGGCTGAAGTGGCCTGGACGGAAACTTGAGCGTGGTAGTCTTGTTTTCCGATGTTTAATTCGACGTAATCGAGTCCAAACGTCGCACTCGGTTGTAGCGCTTGCGCAAACTGTTAACTCCGCTGTCGTCGGTTCGATGCCACCTGAAAACGGACAAAGCAGTTAACAGCTTGCGCGACTTTTCTGTTAACCCAAAGTGGCTCAGTTCGTAGGCCGTTCCTTTCGGTTTTGGGTGGACCGAAAGGGACTCGAACTCGCCAACCGCTTTTATCTCAACGGCTTACGGATTTCGCCCCAAAGAGTATTGTTACGAAGAGAGTTCCTTTCGGGGAGCCTTACATTCGGGAGCGGAATTGCGCTACCCACTGGTTAACACGAAACGCCGAGTGCGAGAGTGCTTGGCGTTTTTTCGTGCGCGTTCCGAATCGCCCTAGTATCGCAGAGTTTGCGACGATTCGCGGTCGTCGGATGTCGCTCCACCAAAGTCTCTAGTTCAAAACAGAGATACGGGGTGCCGTTCCGAAATGCCACGTTTCGGCACGTTACCCGTTCCAAACGGACCAAAACTCTCGGACTCTCTGGTTAACAACCCCCACCAGGTTAACGGGACATTTCGACACGGGCTCCCTTGGGCAACAGATTTCGAACTCGGTAAGTCCCGGCAACGAGTAGCAGATTCGTTGATTCACGCGACGAGCTGTTGGGATCGACCACTCCATGTTCGAATGCTGCTTGTCCAAAATCAGGACTTTTTTTGGCTTGGCCTGCCGATGCAGCTTCGCTGCGTCGGTCGATGCCGTCGGGGCACACAGGGGCCATGGGTTGGACGCGACCGAAGTCTTGAACCGCAATCGCTTACCTGCGTCGGTCGCGATCACGTCGCGATCACCGCTGAAGTTTTTGATTGGCCTTAAACTGCAAATGACGGTTAGTCATTGGTCACGAACGCAGCCCTTCGCAGGCCGCCAAAATCCGCCCCAGTGTCATCTGTTGGACTACATAATTCACTCGCCTGGACTGAGGTCGGTGGATTTGACCGCTGCGGCGAAGGACAACTCCACCCTGCTGGCGGGCGATGCAACCGCTGCGAGTTTGAGTGGTGGCGAAATACGAGCGGTGCCGTCACTGCTGCTCTTACCGTCGTGCGTTTCCCTACCTCACCGATGCGCCCTCGACGCGGGCTCCAAACGGATCTTGGCATTCGGTACCGAAAAGTCGATGTTCGGCTGTCGCCCGTGAGATCATCCTCGATATACCGCACTCAACCTCTGATTTCCGCACACCTGGACGCCGGAT
>CAUZVF010000169.1:0-8136 GCA_963582955.1 Planctomycetota bacterium | reverse complement strand
GCATGCAACAAAGTTTCGAAGCAGTCGACTCGCGCGTTCTGTTCCATTTGCCGACGTCCCTCGTGATCGCAGCATTGATCACGATCACACACGGTTTCTTCATTGTCGAGTCGCTGGTCGGTCGTCTGTTGTTTCCGGTGTTGTTTCACGACGGCAGCCCCGCGGATACTCCCGGCACAATCAGTCTGCCGCTACATCGCCGCAATCTGCTGTGTGCCGTGGCCGTCTGTGTGTGCCCGATCTTGTCGCTTGTGCTACTCGAATTCGTCGATGCTGACTCGGCTGCAGAACTGAATTGGTTCATGGTCTATGTCGGCGCCGTCGGAATTGGGCTCGGCTTGTTCTGTTCGTGGATGGTCAGCCGGCACGTGGTTGATCCGATTGAGACGTTGCGGACGGCCGCCGGCGAGGTGGCTCGCGGCAATTTGGACATCCGCGTCGACCTGCGCCGCGCTGACGAATTCGGCCCGCTGATCGATGAGTTCAATCACATGGTCGACGAGATGCAATCGAAGCGTGAATTGAACCGCCGGTTCGGTTTGCACGTCGGGCGTCGCACTGCGAAATTGATCCTCGCCCAAGACCCCGGCCTGACAGGTGCCGAGCAAGACATAACTGTCATGTTCTGCGACATCCGCAATTTCACGGCGCGCTGTTCCAAAACGGCGGCCGACGAAATTGTTCCGCTTCTGAATCGTTTCCTAACGATGATGGTTGATGTCGTTGAAAACCAACACGACGGAAACGTCAACAAATTTCTTGGTGACGGATTCATGGCCCTGTTCGGAATCGGTGAGGACTTGATCGCCGACCGACCGAACGGGAATCATGCTGGGGATGCCGTGAACGCCGGGCTGGACATGATCCGCCGCCTTGACGAAATCAACGCAGAATTGGCGGAGGAAGATGTCCCGGAACTGGGCATTGGCATCGGCATCCATAGCGGCGTCGCCGTCGTGGGTAGCATGGGTTCGCAAGACCGGCTGGAATACACAGCCATCGGAGACACCGTCAATATCGCATCACGCGTCGAAGGCCTGACGAAACGCGTCGGTCAGCCTCTGCTGGTCACTTCCGCTACCCGGGAACGCCTGAGCGATTCCTACATGCTCACGGCATTAAAACCGCAACACGTGAAAGGGCAGCCACAACCAATTGAAATCTTCGCGGTTGAGCCACGGACTCAAGATTGAGAAACAGATTTGTTTTCCGTGACGAAGCCGTCGCACGCGGAGATTCATGTCCGTTGCCATGTCGCTCGAAATCCGCCGCGCATTGCGTCCCACAGAGCGAAAACGGTGGTCAGGTTCAATGTGACGAACAAGAATTGCGCCCCAAAGCAGGCCGACCGCTGGCCGCTTTTCTGAAACCACCAGCCGGCCAGTGCGGACAAATAGAAGCATCCATGAACCGACAACAAAACTCGGTAGAAGGGATGTGATGCCAACGCGATGTTGCTCGCCGCCAACAGGATCAACAGTAACGGCGAAAGCAAACGGCTGACTTTGTGAGACACGAATTCCAACCAGATCGGATTTCGCCACGGTAACAGCCATGCGGGATGATGAATCAGCAACTGAGCCGTACCGGCGATCGTGCGCCGCTTGCGGATCGTTTCCTTTCTTGCCGTTTGACTTGGCAAGTCATATGCGATGGCCGCGGGTTCGAATAAGCAACGAAATCCTTGCGTCACCACTTGCATCGGAATCACGACATCGTCCAGCAGAGTCTGCGGATGGATTGGCCGGAACAACGGCTTACGGATGGCATACAGCGCCCCGGTTGCTCCGGGAACGGACCGAAAGCGGCCCTCGTTGCGACGAATGAACTTTTCGTATTTCCAATAAACTCCGATGCCGTGGGCGGCCGTGGAATCGTCGTCTGAGTGCCGCAACACCAGCTCGCCAGAAACCGCGCCAACGGATTCGTCCGAAAAGTTGGCGACTAATTCGTTGATCGCCGCCGGATCGAGTTCCTGCCGTGCGTCGGTCAAAACGACGATTTCGTTTTGACACGCCGGAATTGCTTCGTTGAGGACTGCCGGCTTGCCGCGACGTTCGTCGAAGTGCAGCAGCCGGACTCGCGGATCGTTGAACGATTTCAAAACGCCGGCCGTATCATCCGTCGATCCGTCCGACGCGATAATCACTTCCCCGATCCGATCGGCTCCGTTTGAGCCGAAGATGCTATTCAACTTTCGAACCATATTCCGCGCTTCGTTGTGGACGACGATGACAACGGAAACAGATTGGCCGTTTTCTTGCTTGCTGCATTTTCGTGGACGACACCGCGCAAGGAACCAAATCAACGTCGGATAGCCAACATAGATGTAAGCTGACGCAGTGATGCAGAACCAGAAAACCAGGTGTAGCAGGGTATTGAATGTCATTTCAGGGTCGTCGTTTATGATGTGTCGATCGGGCAATGAGTTTGCCAAATCTTGTTATCGAAAAGTTACTTCCATCATTCGGCCGACTGGCTCGGCTGTGTAACTTGTAAGTTCAATATCTCGTTGTCGAGCCAATCACTGTTTTCGGCGCGGTGCTGTGTGATGTCACCGGCCTCGCGAATGTCGAGCATTTCACGCTGGCCATCGGTTTCCCCCAACAATCGTCGGCGAAGTGCCGCGTAGAGTTTGCGGCCGAGCATTCGCTTTGGAACGCTCAGCAAGCCGCGTCGCCACTGTTCACGCCGAAGATTGTGCTGGACATATCGACTTACGTCCGACAGTTTCGTTGTGTTTCGGATTGCGATGCGCCCAATGTTGCGAGCACCGTACGCGTGCGGATTGCGGTGTACTTCGGACGTGAAGATGTACTCATAACCGACTTCGGCCGCGATGCTCTGCACGCGATCGTCGGTGGCTCCGCCGGGGATCGAGAGCATATCGACGCATGAACCGAGCACATCTTCGAGGTAGTTTTTCGATTGCGTTAGTTCGTCACGAATTTCTTGTTCCGATAGGCGGTTTAGCATCCGATGTGTTTTGCCGTGCGCGCCGATTTGGATCGTCTGATTCTTCAGACGTCTTAATTGGATTTCATCAACAAAATGCGGGCATCCGACCAAATCGCTGGTGATAAACACGATTCCTTGAATTCCGTTGCCCTCAAGAATCTGTCCGGCGAGATCGATCGAACCCAGCCAACCATCGTCAAACGTAATTTGAACCGCGTTGCCGGTTGACACGGCACGATTCGGCTTGTCATCCACCGCATAGAATTGCTTCATTGATTCAACATCGATGCAACTGCCGCGCAAGCACATTTCTTGAATGTGTGCGGCAAACGTCGACCGGTCGACAAAGTAAGACGTCACCGAAGGACTTAGCTCCGGAAACGTCGCTCCGTCTTCGACGACGTTGTGGTACATCAATGAGACGAATGAATTCATCGTGCTTTTCAAACGGTTTGCAATTCGAGTTCAGTGTGATTCGTTTCGGCCGCCGGAAGTCCCGTCACGTCGTTCAATAATTCGGCCAGTTTTCCGGTGAGGTTGCGCCGCTCGAATCGACTCGCATCCGATTCGTTGTTCAAGACCGACGTACCGTCGCTGTGTTGTTTGATCGCCGTCGCTAAAACACTCACGATCCCTTCGACATCGTTCGGGGCGCACACGTCCGCGAATGGATAATCGGCGAGAATTTGCGAGCCTTCTCCTTCGGGAGTGATCGACAAAATCCGTCGCCCAGCCGCCATGTATTCAAATATTTTGGCCGGTACGACTCGGCCAGCCTCCGGCACGTCAGACAGCAAAACGCAAAGGCTGTCGGAAGTTCGCATCAGGTCGATCGCTTGCTGATGATCCAAGTAACCCATTCGGCTGACGTGACATGGCAGTTTGTCAAGGCGGCTTAAGAATTCATTCTGAGGTCCGGTTTGTCTTCCGGCGATAACGAGTTCCAGTTGGCTCGCTAATTCGGGAGATGTCGCCGACAACCGCTCAATCGATGCAACCAACGGTTCGATGGATGTGAGGTTCCACAAGGTTCCCACGTAAGCCAATCGGAATCGGTGGTCACTCGAATCGAACGACGGTGTCGGTGTGCTGAAATCTTCGGCATCGTAGCCGTTGTAGATGTGCGAGACTTTCGCATTGCTGCCTGCTTGCATTGCAACGCGAGACAACGCGATGGAACTCGACAGAGTTGTCGCGATCATCGCGTTGGCAGCCCGTATGACGCCGTTCTGCATTCGAGATTGAATCCAGCGAGAGAACGGTCCCTTCTGTTTGTTTTCCCAATAAGCGGTGCTGATATCCCATTCGTCGCGGTAGTCGAGAATTAGTGGCAGGCCCGTTCGTTGGCTGAGCGTCTTGCCGACAACAAACGATGAGAATGGCGGAGCCGTGACGAAGATCGCGTCGTGATGAATCTCGTTCAACAGCCGCATCCCTTCTTTGACGGCGTTTGGCCACCAAAGAATTTGAGAGTCCGGCTGCAAGACCAAATTGGCGGCGCCGCGCGCGGCACCCTTCAATGCACGCTTGACGACGTTCGGGCGGGCGGCGGTTTCTTTCTGACTCGCCGAAACGGCTTGTTTCAAAGTGTAGCCGGGTTCGAAAGTCCGGGCGTAACGGATGATGGCTCCTTCAGGGATGTCGTCGTTCAGGCTTTCGTCGAACAACGGCACTGAGGGATTTGCGACGGTCAGGACCGAAGCCTCCCAACCGTACTGCGGCAGGTACTTGACGAATTTCGCGATGCGTTGCACGCCCGCGCCGCCGACCGGCGGAAACAGGTACGCCACAACAAGGACTCGTTTGGGAATCATCTCACTCGACATGGTTATTCTCGATTCATGTTCCTCAGTCGAAGCACGTCTTCCGCTTGCAGCTACACACCGACAACCTGGATAGGATCGTTGGATTGCACGCCGGCCCACTGCTCGCGGGAACTCAATCCTTGTAACACTTCTTGCAACGAGTTGGCCGTGTCATGCCAAGTGCGTGGGACATAATTACGGGCGGCTTCGGAGAGGTTGCCGGCCAACGCGGCTTCGATGGCTGTGGCCATCACGGACGCATCGCGTGGTGGGACAAGAATGGAGTATCGCGGATCGGCGATTTCGGAAATGCTGCCAACATTGGTCGAGACAAAACCGGTTCCGCACGCCAGCGATTCCCGCAAGACATTGGGAAGCCCCTCGGAAATGCTCGACATCACCATCAGGTCGGCGGCCCTGTACCAATCGGGCAGTTTTGCGTGCTCGACCGGCCCGACACAGTGAATCGAGTCCGACATCCCGCGGCATTCGATTTCCATTTCGAGTTTTTCGCGATCGGGGCCGTCGCCGACAAGGTAGAGATCGAACTGCACGTCATTCTGTTTCAGTTGCGAACAAGCATCAACCAGCGTGTCCAATCCTTTGACCGGCACGACACGTCCGACCCAAACCAGCATCTTTCGGCCAGTCGACAAACCCAGACGCCGCCGCGACTCGATTTTGTCTCCGGCAAGAAAGACCTCTTGATTGACGCCCTGGTAGACCGTGTGTGCATGATCGGCCGCGACACCCAAGTCGATGACGCGGTTTCGTAATCCATCGCTGACCGTGACAACGGCCTCGGATTCGTGCAGCACTCTTAGAACTCGGCGGCGGCGTGCCCGGTTTTCGGTCAGGATCAAGACGTCCGAGCCACCCACGATGACGGCTGCGGGGATTCCCGCCTCGCGAGCGGCCAGCAATCCGGCCTCGCCGTCAGGATGGGCCCAATAGCTAACAACGCAGTCTGGCGAAAATTCTTGCTGAATCCGTCGGGTTTCGGCTCGCACGGAATGCCACATGAACGAACCGTAATATCGCCGCAGAATTTTCGGCGGATAGTAATACGTGGGATAGGTCACCTGAATTTCCGAAAACCGTTCGCACCAATCATCCAGCTGTTCCTTTGTAGTGCGTGACCGGGCATTGTCGATCCACGACCTTGGCGCCAACACACGCACATCGTGTTGCCGTGCCAGCGCACGACAAATCTCGAAGTTGAATGTGCCGCAAACTGGACTCGCCGGGTGTGGGAAAATCGTGCTGACGAACAGAATTTTCATTAACGGGCTCTCAGTTTCTTTCAACGGCCAACATTGTCGGCAGCCAAGACTGCTTGGATGCCCACATCGAACGCGATTTCAGTTGTTGTTCGTTGCTGTTCATCGTTCAGAAAGTAGGATTCTGCAATGCCATCTCACCGGCCCTGTGTTGGTGGAAAGCGTAGCTCTCAAGTCATATTTCCACCGACGCGGGGTCGGTGGGGAATCGATAGTTCCCGATACAACGCTTCGTATTCGGCGACCATCTTTCGTATGTCAAAATGCTGTTCGACGCGTTGCCGGCCTAGCTGCCCCATGACAGGCCAAGTATCGGCATCGCGACACATCCGGACGATGCCGTCAGCCAAAGCTCGTGGGTCGCCGGATGGAACCAATCGGCCAGTCTGGCCTTCGACCACGATCTCGGGGTTGCCGCCGACCGCGGTCGCCAGAATGGGAAGTCCCACGGCCATCGCTTCGAGCAACGTCAGCGAGATTCCTTCTGTCAACGACGAAGAGACGAAGAACCCCGCGCGCGCCAGTAGGCCGGAGACGTCGTTGCGTTCTCCTAGAAACTCGATGTGTTCTTGGATTTCCAATTCAAGTGCCATTAATTCTAGCCGTGACAATTCCTGGCCGCCGCCGACGATTTGCAGGCGAAACTCGGGCACTTCCGGCACGGCCAACGAAACGGCTTTCAACAATGTGGGAAAGTCCTTTTCGGGCGACAGCCGGGCGACCGAAATGGCGATGGGATCCGGTGCCGGGCCGTGAAATTCAAATCGATCCAGATCGATTCCGTTGTGAATCGCCATGATCTTGCCGGCGGACTTACGGTCTTCGCCACGACAAAGTTCAGCGGCGTCGTGTGAAACCCCCACAATTCGTTGAGTCATCCGGTTGGCGATGCGAAATTGTATTCTGGCCTTCCAACCCCGTCCGCAACCGCGTCCATGCTGAGAGTTCACGACGACCGGAACACCCGCAAGCTGCGCGGCGACGGCTCCGTAAAAATGTGCGTACGTGTTGTGCGTGTGGACTAAGTCGATCTGGTGTTCTTGAAAATACTGGGACAGATTGCGGACCAGTTGCAGTTTGCTGACTCGTCCATGTCCCATTGAATCGACGAGACAACCGGCGGTACGAATGTCGTCCGCTGGTTCGCCGAGTTCGCTGAGCGCGGCGAAGTGCAGTTCAAACTGACTGGCGTCGTGAAAGCGACTGAAGTCAACCAACAGACGTTCCAGGCCTCCCGTCAACAGGCACATGCTGACGTGGCACACGTTGATGGTCTTGGGAGCATCGATCTTGCCGGATTCGCGCGTACGTTGGTCGGCCGGATCGGTCGCCGCGACCGCCGAATTGCCGATTTTGGTTGTAAGAACTTCTGCCGTCATGAGTGAGCAATCACTTTGATGGGATTCGTCGGTTTCGATTTTGGCGAGTGGCCGATCAAACAGAGCCCCGGTTGCAAGATAATTTCCACGTCGATGGATCCACCATCGAGTGTGATCTTTTCGACTCGCACCCATGAGTCCGCCGCGGCCACCAACACACAATCTTGGCCGTCACTGGCGATCGTGCCCGGTTCCGCATCGGTTGGTTGATCCGTTAGAGACGCCTTCACGATGCCGATGTCGAGAATCTCCAGCGAAGTCTTCGGGACTCCCCACGGAGATTGAAACGGTGCGTAATTGGCGGCACGAACATGATTGACGACGTCACGGGCCGGACGGGCCCACGACATCCACCCGTCATCTGGTGCGTGCCGGTTGAAGTAGCGACGTTGCGAGAAATCTTGTTCAATTTGCGGAATGCAATCGGTCCCGCGAGCGGCATCGTCGAGCAACCGCGCGATCAACGGCACTCCGGCACGGATGCACTTCGACATCAACGTGAACCCGGTGTCGCCATCACTAATTGGAAACCGTTCTTGATAGGCAATGAAGCCGGCGTCGATCCGCGGAACCATTTCATGGATTGTGACAGCGTGTTCGGTCTCGCCGTGGTAAATCGCCCAGCTCGGGACATTCAAACCGGCGTATTGCGGCAGCGGACCGGGGTGCATGTTGAACGCACCCATGTGGGTCGCGCGAATGATGTCTCCGTTG